>JAYTXX010000065.1:0-12303 GCA_043742725.1 Bacteroidota bacterium
AAAAAGCCACCACTTCGGCAATGCTTGGTCGTTATGCGGATTTTGAAAACGCTCCGAACAAATATCGGTAGCACATTACGCCTCGCAATAAATGGTATGAAGTTCGGAATAAATAAATTGGTTTTCATTCCATATAAGTATAAAATAGTTTCATTGCAAAAACAATTTTTTCTCTGCGTTCTCTGCGCCTCTGCGAGAAATATTTTTAATTCATTTTTTATCATAAAAATCCTACAAAATCTGCGTTCCATTTTCCCACGTTCTCGATACATTTTTCTGAAAAAGAAAAACACTCGAACTGACCACGCACACATCACTCAAAAATAAATCACCAATAGAATACCGATTAAATAAATAAAATTCTACTTTTGATTGGTTCTATTTTTAGGGTAGCTTACAAACAAAATTTTGCAAATTATTTCTCTATGAAAAAAGTATTTTTTATTTTATTCTTATTAATTTTTCAATTCTCGTTTGCTAAAGAAATTAAGCATCCTGATACAGTTTCGGTAGGCGTTTATATTAACAGCATACACGATATTGATTTCAAAGAAAAACAATACACCGTTAACCTTTGGTTGTGGTTAAAATATAAGAATGCAGATTTTGATTTTTCTAAATACCTTGAGGTACCAATGGCGAAGGAAGTGGATAAATCTTTTTATACTGTAGATACGTTAGGTGGTGGCAGAATTTATATGCTGATGAAACTCCAGTGCATAATGAGAGATGCTTGGATAATCGACAACTTCCCATTTGATAAACAAAAATTACGATTCACAATCGAAAATTCGCAATATGATTCGGGCGATTTAATATTTAAAGAAGATACAGTTGGCGAACATTATTCAAAATGGACACTTTCCGGATGGCGTGTTATTACTGATAGTTTTAATATCAGCACAAAAACAAAAAAATATGAAACCGCTTTTGGTGATGAAACACTTTCTGAACCTCAATCCGAGTTTAGTGCCTTTAAGCTACAAATAGGCATAGAACGCGACTCCTGGTGGTTGTTCCTTAAATTATTCGTAGGAATGTATATTTCGGTTCTATTATCGTTCTTATGTTTTTTCATTCACCGCGATAGTATTGAATCGAGGTTTAGTTTAAGCGTGGGCTCTTTATTTGGCGTAATAGGAAACAAGTATGTGGTTGATTCTGCTTTGCCCGAATCCACTACTTTTACTTTAGTAGATACCTTACACGGATTAGCTTTGTTTTTTATTCTCGCTATAGTTGCTAGTTCGGCATATTCGCTATCTCTCCTTAAAAAAGATAAGGTAGAAGAAATGCGAAGATTTGACAAAACAGCTTCTTATCTGCTAATCATTATTTATTTTGTGTTAAATGTTTGGTTCATTTATAAGGCTTGATATTGCTAAAATAAATTTACAATGAAAAATATTCCTTTCACAACTGTGGACTGGAGTTCAATAGAAAAAGTTGAACACAAAGGCGAAACAGGAACTTCCTATTGGCAAACCATTCAATTAGATGGTTTAAGAATTCGTATCGTAGAATATGGCAAAGGTTATTTAGCCGACCATTGGTGCGAGAAAGGTCATGTAGTGCATTGTTTGGAAGGTGATTTTATTACAGAATTAAAAACAGGAGAGAAAACAAAACTTCACAAAGGCGAAAGTTATGTTGTATCAGATAATTTAAGCTCTCACCGCTCTTACTCCGAAAATGGAGTTAAGCTATTAATTGTAGATGGCGATTTTTTGAAATAGTTAATAGGGAATAATTATCAGGTGTAGCTTACAGAGCAGGATTTCTTAATTTTAGATTGGATGTGGGAATTATGTAAAATATTACTAAAGTTATGTAATGCTTACATATATTACTCAAACTATTTTTGCGCATATTTTTAATACACAAATCTATGCCTTTAATCAACATTCTTATTATTCTCATCGTAGTGGGTTTCCTTCTATGGCTTGTAAATAGGTATATCCCTATGGATTCAAAAATCAAAAACATACTCAACATTGTTGTGTTAATTGTAATAGTTATATGGCTACTCAAAGTTTTTGGAGTTTTAAGTTCTTTATCGAGCATACGCGTATAAAAATTAGATGAGTCTTACTATCTATCAATAAACAATTAATGTTTAAAAATTAACACTAAATCTTAAATAAATTATAATGAATATAAAAAGAATTTTCGGAGCAATACTTACCATTCTTGGAATAGTGGGGTTGATATATGCAGCCGTACTGTTTGTAAACACATCAAACGGTACACGCAATATAAAAATACTGGCAACCTATGGTGTTCTTGGTCTCGTATTTTTCATTTCGGGCATCGGTCTTGTGCGCTCAACCAAGGATGAATCATAAAACATTAATGGCGAATTGTTCGACCAAATTGTTCGTTCTTCAGTAAATTTTATCTATAATTTGAATTTCATCGAAACAATAACATATTTTAATTTTATATAATGAAACAATTTAAAACTATTGCCTGTATTATAATGCTAACAGCATTTTTTCTTAGTAATTCTTCTTGCGTAGTGGTTCATGGAAATGACAATGGTAAGCACAAAGGGTGGTTTAAGAACACAAAAAATCCGCATAATCCAAATTCAACAAATCCAGGAAAAGGGAACGGTAGAAATAAAAAATAATCCGCTGGACTTTTAATTGGCGAATAAATAGTATGTATGATGTTCGGAATAAATTAGTTTGTTTTTCATTCGATGTAAGCTACCCCCAAAATCGTCCAGTTAAAAATATAAAAACAAAAAAGTGTATAAAATTTTACTTTTCTACACTTTTTTTGTGGAATCGGAGGGGTTCGAACCCTCGTCCAAACAAGGAATTAATAAGCTTTCTACGTGTGTAGCAAATTTTTAATTTTCGATAAACCGTAGGCAAATTTGCACGCCAAAAGATTTACTTAGCTTCTTTATCTCATCACGAATCGAAGTGCTTCGCAACTATTTCTTCATTTGTTATGCTTCACAGGAGACGCAGAAGATCAGAGCTTCTCCGGAAACAAAGGCACTTAATACTTGGTATTAAGCAGCCATAGACAAGTTAGACTCGCCAGATAGAATTTTGAGAATTAGGATTAAGGTGCCATATTCACAACACACCACACGCTTACATAAAAATCGCACTCGCTGTCAAAACCATACGATCCCATTTTTAAAGAACTATCACAAAGGTATGAATTTGATTTGATGATATGCTAAATTTCAATCACTCTCGCCTACTCCCTATTTGCCTATTCCCTCTAAACTCCTATCTTTGTCCCGCAAAAAAAATGATTATGAATAAACTGAAAATTGGCGTTTTACGCGAAGAAAAAAGTCCTCCCGACAAACGAGTTCCGCTTACACCATTGATTTGTGCCGAATTGATAAAAAAATACGAACACATTGAAATATATGTACAACCAAGCAAAATTAGATGCTACGATGATAATGAATATACCGCATTTGGTATTCCATTAAAAGAAGATATAAGCGATTGTGATATTTTAATGGGCGTGAAAGAAGTTCCAAAAGAATTACTTATTCCAAACAAAAAATATTTTTTCTTTTCACACACAATTAAAAGACAACCACATAATCAAAAACTAATGAAAGCTTTGATAGAAAAGCATATTCAGATGATTGATTACGAAACATTGACAGACAAAAATCACAATCGTATTATCGGATTTGGTCGTTATGCTGGAGTTGTTGGGGCTTACAATGCCATTTTAGGTTATGGAAAAAAATACGATTTGTTTCAACTAAAGCCTGCAAACCTTTGCAGAGATAAAGCTGAAATGGAAGAAGAATTAAAACGTGCAAAATTGCCAAACATAAAAATTGCATTAACTGGTGGTGGACGTGTTGCAAACGGAGTAATTGAAACATTAAGTGCATTACGCATTCGTAAAGTTACTGCCGAAGAATTTTTAATGGCATCGTTTCGTGAACCAGTGTATTGTCAGTTAAATCCACGTGATTATGTGGAACGAATTGATGACCACAATTTTGATTTACACGATTTTTTTAAACATCCTGAACATTTTAAATCTATATTTCAACCTTACACAAAAGCTTGTGATATATACATTTCAGCACATTATTGGGATCCAAAATCGCCACGAATGTTTGAACTTTCGGATATGAAAGAACCAAATTTTCATGTAAGTGTAATTGCTGATATTACTTGCGATATTAATGGTTCGGTGCCAACTACTATTCGTGCAACCAGCATTGATAAACCATTTTATGGTTATAACATTAAATTAGATAAAGAAGATTTACCTTTCAATAAAGATACGGTTTGCATTATGGCTGTTGACAATTTGCCTTGCGAATTGCCTCGCGATGCAAGTGATGATTTTGGAAAAGACCTTATGGAGCGTGTATTACCAAGCATTATTGAAAATGATTCCGATACTATTATCGAAAGGGCAAGCATTTGTAAAAATGGAAAACTTACTTCTGATTTTGAATACTTGAATGATTACGCATACTAAAAATCAAGAACAAAAACTTTTAAACCGATTATGTAACTTTACACAATCGGTTTTTTTATGAAAAATTATCGCCTACTATTTTATTTTTTATTTCTGATTTCAAATCTTTGTATGGCTCAACACACAAAGATTAGCGGTAGCATTATTGATAAAAAAACAAAAGAGCCACTGCCCTTCATCAACATTATTTTTAAAGGAACAAATATTGGAACTACTTCCGATACAAGTGGAATTTTTAAATTAGAAACTTCGCAAACAGTAGATTCTATAATAGTTTCAGGGATTGGATTTAAAAAACAAATTTTATTTATTAAAAAAAATCAATCGCAACGCATTGATATTTTATTGGAAGATGACAACTATAACTTGAAAGAAATAACCATAAAACCAGGTAGAAATCCTGCGTTTCGGATTTTAGATAATGTTGTTGCACACAAAAAAGAAAATAAAAATACAGCACTAAATAGCTACCAATGGAAGGTTTACGATAAATTTCAAATTTACTTTGGAAACTATTCCGAAAAATTTACAAAGAAAAAACAATTTAAAAATTATAATTTTATTTTCGATTATGCTGATAGTGTTGATGGCAAAGCAATGTTGCCCATTTATATGTCCGAAAGTATAAATGAAAAATATGTAAACACCAATCCAACTTTCAACAAAACTGTTTTACTTGCCCGAAAAACTACTGGCGAAAGCTACGAACAGCTTACAACTATTGCCAACCACATGGTTGAAAATATTAGTATTTACGACAACTTTTTTTTAATTCTCGATAAAAGTTTTATCTCCCCTGTTACAGATAATTATCAATTGTATTATAAATATTACTTGGAAGACAGCGTATTTATTGACAATCAGAAATGCTACAAAATTCGTTTTGTTCCAAAATGGAAAGAAGATTTTGCTTTTTCAGGCGATATGTATATTCATGACACAACGTGGGCTGTAAAAAAAATTGATTTAAAAATCAATAATGAAATCAACTTGAATTATGTAAAAGATTTTTATTTGAAACAAGAGTTTACGTTTGTAAATAACAAATGGATTCAGAAAAAATTTGAGACATCAGCAACTATAAGTCCGCTAAAACGCAAGCAGAGTGATGAATTTACCGTTCATCGAACAACATCGTATAAAAACATCATCATCAATAATTCTTCATTAGTTGAATCAAACTTTAATTCTATTCCAAAAAGTAATACAGATACTACTACTCTCAAAAACGAACAATACTGGACAGTTGAAAGACCTGATAGTTTAAGTTCAAAAGAAAAATATAATTATTTAATTGCCGACACAATCAATTATGTACCTTTTATTAAAAAATTAAAAAAGGCTGTAATCACTTTTGCATCGGGCTATTTAGAGCTTGGAAAAATAAGTATTGGTCAAATTCATACCTTTTATAGTTTCAATCCCATTGAACAAGACCGCTATAAATTTGGATTAAAAACGAATAAATATTTCAGTAAAAAGTTACAATTAGAAGGTTATACAGCTTATGGTTCTAGCGACAAACTAATGAAATATAAAGGAAGTATTTTGTATGTTCCCGTAAAAAATGAAAAACGTCTTGCCTTTGGAGCTCAATACACATACGACTTAAAGCAAATGGGTGTGAGCGCAAATCATATTCAATTAGATAATATTTTAACATCACTCACACGCACAAGTGACTTTTCAAAACTTACTTTTAATAAGGAAGCGAAAATTTTTATTGAAAAAAATTGGACTTCAGGTTTTTCAAATTCCTTGAGTTTTACAAACACAGAAATCAATCCTTTAGGAAATTTAAAATTTGAAAAATTAGTGAATGAATCAGGAAATGTGATTCAACAATTTAAAAACATTACTACTTCCGAAATAGCTTTAAACACACGTTTATCGTTTAATGAAATTTTTTATGATACCGAATTTAAACGTAATTCTATTAGTACAAAATATCCAATCATTAATTTGAATTTAGTTGTTGGAATTAAAAATCTAATCAATGCAAATTATGATTATCAAAAATTGAAATTAAACATAAGAGGAAAGTTGCGCTTAAATCCTATTGGCTACACGGTTTATAATTTGGAAGCTGGGAAATTTTTTGGTAATGTTCCTTATCTTTTATTAGAGCTTCATCCCGGAAATCAAACATTGGTGTACGATGCAGAAGCATTTAATTTGATGAAGTATTTTGAATTTGCAAGTGATGAATATGTGAGCTTACATCTTGACCATCATTTTGATGGATTTTTTCTAAACAAAATTCCATTGCTAAAAAAAGCACAATTGCGTGAAGTTATTTCGGCAAGAGGTGTTGTAGGAAATTTGCACGATAACAATAAACGTGAAATGTTATTGCCAATAGGATTGACAGATGTTTCAACGCCTTACATTGAATGTAGTGTTGGCATTGAAAATATTTTTAAAGTAGTGCGCATTGATTATATATGGCGCGTTACACAAAAAAGTTCGATTGAAACTGACAATTGGAGCATAAAAGCAAAATTTTATTTCTCATTTTAAAATTTTGTTGATGTATTTTGTTATAAAAAATGAGATATTTGAACTACTAAAAATCACTAAAAAAATAATTCATAAAACATACATAGCATGAAAAAAATAGTAACAGCAATGTCAATACTTGCATTCACATTTTGCTTAAACGCACAACAAACAATGAAACCTGAAACACTTTTGCAATTAGGAAAGGTAAGCGGAATGGGAATTACAAAAGATGGCAAATCGGTAATTTATAATGTAAAAACATATAGTGTTTCGGAAAACCAAAATACATCAAAACAATACATGCTTCCAATTACTGGAGGAACGCCAACATCTGTAAACAATGCGGAATCGCTACTTTCAAACAATCGTATTTCACCTGATGGAAAACACAGCATTAGCAGTAATGATGTGAAAATTAAAAATGTTTATGGAAAAGATTTTTATCCCGAACTAAAAAATTCAGATGTGATGATTTATGATGATTTGAATTATCGCCACTGGGATACTTGGGAAGATGGCGCGTTCGGACATGTATTTTTAAATACATTAACTAATAATAAAGTTACAGACAGTATTGATTTGATGCCAAACGAACCTTTTGATTGTCCACAAAAACCATTTGGAGGAGATGAAGATTTTATTTGGAGTAATGATGGAAAAAGTATTTTGTATGTGTCAAAAAAGAAATATGGAAAAGAATACGCAGTAAGCACCAATACTGATATTTATTCGTACAACATTGAAACAAAAAAAACAACAAACCTCACCGAAGGAATGATGGGCTATGATATGAAGCCTTCATTTTCTTCAACTGGAACACTTGCATTTTTAAGCATGAAAACCGATGGGTACGAATCGGACAAAAATGATATTGTGATAGATAATGGAACTGCAAAAATAAATTTAACAAAAGATTGGGATGGAACAGTTGATGATTTTAAATGGAGTAACGATGGAAAAAATATTTATTTCACTGCACCAATTGATGGAACAATTCAACTTTTTGTGGTAAATAATTCGGCTACACCAACTGTTAAACAAATTACAAAAGGTGATTTTGATGTACACGGAATGGTTGGACAAGTTGGAAATACAATGATTGTAGAACGCACAGATATGAATCATGCAAATGAAATTTATACTGCAGATTTAACAAGTGGAGCAATGAAACAATTGACGCATGTGAATGATGCAACATACAGCACACTGTCGATGGGAAAAATTGAAAAGCGTTTTGTTACAACTACAGATGGACAGCAAATGCTTGTGTGGGTTGCTTATCCTCCAAATTTTGATGCAACAAAAAAATATCCAACATTGCTTTATTGTCAAGGAGGACCACAATCTGCACTTACACAATTTTATTCGTTCCGTTGGAATTTCCAATTAATGGCAGCGAATGGATATATTGTTGTAGCGCCCAACAGAAGAGGAATGCCAGGGCACGGAGTGAAATGGAATGAACAAATAAGCAAAGATTATGGCGGACAAAATATGAAAGATTATTTATCGGCTATTGATGATGTATCAAAAGAATCGTATGTTGATAAAACTCGATTGGGCTGTGTTGGCGCAAGTTACGGAGGTTACTCTGTTTATTTTTTAGCTGGAATGCACGAAAAAAGATTTAAAACATTTATTGCTCACGATGGAATTTTTGATTGGAGAAGTATGTATGGAACTACGGAAGAATTATTTTTTGTAAACCACGATTTAGGTGGCTCTTATTGGGAAAACGAAAAGTTAATGAATATGAAAAGTTATCGCATGTTTAATCCTGTAATGCATGTTGAAAAATGGGACACACCAATGTTAATTATTCAAGGAGGAAAAGATTATCGTGTTCCAATTGAACAAGGTTTAGGCGCATTTCAAGCTGCACAACTAAAAGGATTGAAAAGCAAATTACTTTATTTTCCAAACGAAAATCACTGGATTTTAAAAGAACAAGATGCACTTGTGTGGCAACGCGAATTTTACAAATGGCTGAAAGAAACATTGCAATAAAAATTTATTTTTTATTTGTAGATTGCTTCGTTCCTCGCAATGAAATTGAGTTTAACAAAAAATATTCAATAATTTTTTTTAGTAAATATGCTTAAAAATTTATCCGTACAAAATTATGCATTGATTGACAAATTAAATGTTGATTTTACTGACGGTTTAACTATTATTACAGGAGAAACAGGTGCAGGAAAATCAATATTGCTTGGTGCTTTGGGATTGATTGCTGGCTCTCGTGCTGATACACAAGCATTGCAAGACAAAACAAAAAAGTGTATCATCGAAGCAAGTTTTAATGTGAAAGATTTTTTGTTGAAAGATTTTTTTCAAGAAAATGAATTGGATTACGAAACAATTACAACTATTCGTAGAGAAATAAATCCAGAAGGAAAATCACGAGCATTTATTAATGATACTCCTGTTACGCTAAATCAATTGAAAGAATTGGGAGAACGACTTATTGATATTCATTCGCAACATCAAACTTTGTCGTTAAATGGAACTGATTTTCAACTTTCGGTTGTAGATGCCTACGCAAAACACGCAGATGTATTAGATGAATATCAAACAAATTTTAAAACATTCAAATTGCTTGAAAAGCAATTAAATGAACTGATTGAAAAAGAATTGCAAGCAAAAAAAGAGTTGGATTATTTTCAATTTCAGTTTGATGAATTGGAAAATGCCAATTTAAAAGTTGGTGAACAAATTGACATGGAACAAGAATTAGAAACCTTGAACAATGCCGAAGAAATAAAACTAAACCTTTCGAAAGCTGCATTTGGATTGAATGGTGGAGAAATAAATTTACTTTCATCGCTCAATGAAATAAAAATAATGCTTGCCTCGATGGCAAAATTCAAACCCGAAATTGCAGACTTGAGTACTCGTGTAAATAGTAGCTACATTGAATTAAAAGATATTTCAAACGAACTGGAAACATTAGAACAAGAAATAATTTACGACCCGAAACGCATTGAAATTTTAAACGAAAAATTAGATGCTATTTATCGTTTGCAACAAAAACATCAGGTAAAAACAATTGAAGAATTGATTGAAATAAAAGATGCGTTGAGTACTAAATTGCTTGATTTTAGTTCGCTGGAAAAAGAAATAGAAAAAGTAAAAACAAGCATTGAAAAATTAAACAAATCACTTACAGCAAAAGCAAAAATAATTTCTGAAAACAGAAAAAAAGTAATTCCGAAAATTGAAAAAGAAATTGCTTCCCTTCTTGGCTCTTTATCAATGCCGAATGCACAATTAAAAATTAGCCAAAGTGATGTAGCAAATTTTACTGCAACAGGAATTGATAAAATAAATTTTTTATTTTCTGCCAACAAAGGCAGTGATTTTAAAGAGTTGAACAAAGTTGCTTCGGGTGGAGAATTATCACGATTGATGTTGAGCATTAAATCATTGATTGCAAAATTAACTGCCTTGCCAACTATTATTTTTGATGAAATAGATACAGGCGTTTCGGGCGATGTGGCTGATAAAGTTGGAACAATAATGAATGCTATGGCAACAAAAATGCAAGTGATAACCATTACCCATTTACCACAAATAGCAAGTAAAGGACAAACACATTTGTTTGTTTACAAAGAAGAAAAAAACAATAAAACATTTAGTAACATTAAAAAACTAAATGCAGAAGAACGCATACAAGAAATTGCTGTGATGTTGAGCACTGGAAAACCTACAACTGCCGCAATAAATAATGCAAAAGAATTATTGAAAAAATAATACTCAAACAACCTATGTTTGTGCGTTGTCTGTTCGAGTGTTTTTCTTTTTCAGAAAAACGTATCGAGAACTTATTTTTACCACAGAGAAACAGAGAACGCAGAGAAAAAAATTGATTTTACAACGAAACTATTTTATACTTATATGGAATTAAAAACTAATTTATTTATTCATAAAAACTAGCATCGCTTAAATCGCTTGTATTGAATTCGGTTTTATTTTTTATTTAAGTTTTTTGAAGGGTTGTGCATAGCCACTGCTGTTATGTGCTGTGCTTTTTTATTTTGTCAAACTACTTGGAAATTCTTCTGCAATTGTCTGTTCTATTGTATTTGTTTCTACTTGTGAATTTAATTTTTCAAGTAACGCCAAAGTCTCTTTGTATTCATTTGCCTCTGGTAGCCTCAGAAATTCAGCATTGAGTCCGATTTGTTTTGTCTTTTGCTCTATTTCGTCCAATGTGATTTTGAAAAATTCTTTACGGTTATTTACCATATTCACTTTTTTATTTGCGAATGCTTTGTGCAATTCATTTTCAAGTGTTGGTGCTTCGTCAGAAAATATCATTGCGTGTATGTCGAAATGGAATGGAACTGATGCGTCACCGAGTTCTTTAACTCTGTCAAGCGGTTCTAATCGTCTTGTCATACCAATTTTATAAACGTGTTCGCCAAAAGAACCAATATTCGAAATTATGTAAACATGTCCTCGTTTTGTTTGTTGGGCCATAGAAATAGCTCTTTCCTTTTTCTCTTGCGCCTCTTTTAATTCCTGCTCTAATTTTTCTATTTGACCTTGTAATTTACTTTGCTTTTCGCCTGTTGCCTGTTCAACTTCTTTTCTCGCTTTATCCAAAGCTTTTTGATAATTCGCTTCTTCCTTTTCTGCATCTTTTTGTGCTTGCTCAAATTCACGTCTTGCTTTTTCTTCCTCTCTCATTTCTTCTTGTGCAGCCCGAAGGTCTTCTTTTTCTTTTTGTCGCTTTTGCTGATACTCGTGTTCTAATACTAATTCCTTTATTTTAAGGTCGAGATACTCGGACTGGATTGTCACGGTCTGGCTTTCCCCAATTTTATTTATGGTTTCAAATGATTTAGTTATACGTTCTTTCATTTGATTAATGTTGTTCCATTTTACTTTTGCAATTAGTGAATCACACTCACCATTGAACGCTCTTAAAGTCAATTTTATATATCGTTTTGTACTTGCCCGTCCTTTCGCTTCACTGCCGTCAATTGTCCAGTTAGCTCGGCAGATTGCTGCTCTTTCAGAACTAATCATTTGTTTTTGGAGTTCAATAATTTTGTTTTGTTCGTCTCGGTATTCGTCAGATTTTTCAAAACTGTAAATTGGTTCATAAATTCCAAACTCAATTAAATCGAGTTTGTTTTCAAATAAACTTACTTCTTTCCTAAGTTTTGTATAAGTCTCAAGTGCAGTCTGATAGTCGGTATTAAGTTTGGTAAAATTGTCTGTGATTGATTTTATTTCTGAATTTTTAGAACTGATTAGTTGTTCTAAATTCTTTTTCTGTCTGTCGACTTCCAATTCGATATCGTTGATTGG
>JAYTXX010000066.1:0-12105 GCA_043742725.1 Bacteroidota bacterium
AAATTTCAAAATTGATTTATTTGGAAAAGGTATAAATCCTATAAAAGATAAATTTGATGGAATTAATAATTATAAATACACATTAGCAATTGAAAATTATTCAGCACCCAATTATTGGACGGAAAAAATTTCTGATGCCTATTTATCTTTTGCAATGCCAATTGTTTATGGATGTACGAATTTGGATAAATATTTCCCAAAAAATTCATACATAGAAATTGATATCCACAAACCACACGAAGCAATACAAATAATTGAGAGTGCTGTTGAAAATAAATTGTGGGAAAATAATATTGAAAGCATTAAAGAAGCTAGAAATTTGATATTAGATAAATATCAATTTTTTCCAAAAATTGAAGAGTTAATTAGAACTCATATTGCACCAACAAATAAATACACTGATGTTTATATACCTCTTGATTCTTTTAATAAGGGAGTATTTAGTAAAATCAAATTAATATTAAAAAAAACAATGCTTTCACTTAATCAAAAAACTTCCACGACACACCAATCTTAAATGCTCTATCGTTCATAGGATAATGAGGTGTTGAAATATATTTACCTCCCATCATTCCACTATTCAAGTGGTCAATTTTTATAAACACACGCACCATTTTTATTTGTGCATTCAAAAAGAAATCAATGAAAGGATAGTTGCCATATTTTCGTTCGTTTTGTAAATAAAATTGAGCTGTTGCAGGCATATATGTATTTGCATAATACGATGAAAAATAAAATACAGAAAAACCAATTTGTAAACGCATTGCATTTTTTAGCAAGGGTCTTTCATAAAAAAGAGAATGTTCCAACACCAACTCTGGAAGCCTTACAACACTTGAATCGGGAACATTTTGATAACTGATTTTATTATTCAAATGCCAGTTGTGAAAGCTAAAATTTTTCTTCACAAAACTTGAAAACACAGCAATTCTTCCTGTAAATTGTCGAGCAATGGCATAATTATCAAAGTAGCTAATGTTGTTGAAAAGCGAATAATCAGCACCAATAAAAAAATGATATTTTTTCATTGCAAACAAAAACGAAATTTGTTGTTGCTCTGTTTTCTTTAATGTATTGTTCCATTCAAAATTATTGGACGAATAACGATAATAAATAAAATCGGGAGTTTGCTGTTTTGCCAATGCAGTAAAAGAAATAAAACTCAAACTATCAATTATATTTTTTTTAATAGTTGCTACTGTTTTAAAATCATTTTTGTTAAATCCATTCACTACATAATTGCCCGACATATTCCACCAGAAGGTATTTTCCGAATACGTATTGTACACCTCCGCTCCTACCGAAATGGAATTAAAACTTGTATCAATGCTGTGTTGTTTTAGTTTGTCATATTGATGCTTAATACTAAAACCTATGCCAAACATATCTTTCAAGCCTTCGTGCTTTTTATTATCCACACGTTTCCAAGCCAATTCGTTTGCAACTTTAAAATTGTAAGTGGAATCAAGTGTTTTTGTAGAATCAAAATAAATATTGGAATAATAGCCCGATAGCGGAAAATCATCTTCATATTTCCAATAGTTTCGTTCAAGCAAAGTGCTTAAACTAAACCGACTACTTGGAATAACACTATTAACGGAATCGTTTATCTGTTGTTTCTTTCCAAGGTTATAAAATTGTTTTACAAATAAACTTCCATTCACCGTAGCTCTTTTGGCTAAAGATAAATTAATAGCATATAATTTTTTATCTACTTTGTATGAATTTAAAAAAGTAGAATCGTCTGTGATGCCTCCATTTTCGGCATTTTTAACACTATTGTATAAAATGGCAACAAGCAAACCATAGGCATTATTAGTGGAAGTATAATTGGATGAAAGTGCAATAAAATTATCATTGGTAGTTTGGCGATTGTAAAATCCATCGGAACGAAAACGATTGAAATTGGCTGTTACATTCCAATTTTTTTTTACATTATACGAAAAAATCATTTTAAAAATTTGTTCGCGTTTTGTTCCTGCCAAGTAAAACAAATCGGCATAAGGAGTGCGTGTGTTGTAGAATTTAAAATCGTTTGGGCTGAAAAAATAATTTGCATAATTATTTTTTGCAAAACGAAAACCCAATTCATTTTGAAGTGGTGCAAACCACAAATCGTTAAATGCCAAACCTGTATTTCCTAAATGATTGCGAGGAAGATAGTTTTGAAAGTTGGTTAGTGTATGTTCCACAAACTGCACCGAATCATTATTTCCAGCATTGTGTTGATTGAAATAATAAACCGTTTTTTTGTTAAACAAATTCGTAGTGTCATTGCTTGCATGAACTGAAAAACAGAAAAAACAAATTAGAAGAAACAGAAAAAATATACGCGAAAAAGCAGTCATACGTTTTGTTAAGAATTCACAAAAGTAACATTATTCGTGCGAATAAAATTTGGTAGTTATATCAAGATATATTGTTAATTTAAAGATTCTAATGTTTTAATTTTTATCAAAAACAAAAACAGCTAAATCAATTGTTTCTATTTAAAATAAAATCATACTTTTGCTTTATTAAAATTTCAAACTATGAGATCAAAAATTTTCACACCACGTTTTATTTTTATAAGTATTGTAATTGCGTTTGCTGCTTTTAGCAGAATGGTTCCACATCCGTTTAATTTTTCACCACTTGGTGCAATTGGCGTGTTTGGTGCTGCTTATTTTAGTAAAAAGTGGCAAGCATTTATTATTCCGATTTTGGCTACTTGGTTGAGCGATTTGTTTATCAACAATGTAATATATGCACAATACTATCCTTCATTTACTTGGTTCTACGAAGGTTTTTATTGGCAATATATAAGTTATTTAGTTATTGTTTTAATTTCAGTATTCATAATGAAAACTGTAAATCCATCACGTGTTGTTTTAGCAACATTAAGTTCAACAGCCATTTTCTTTTTAATTTCCAATTTAGGTTGTTGGGTTGGAAATCCTGTTTATACTCAAAATTTTTCAGGATTAATGAGTTGTTATATGGCTGGGGTTCCTTTTTTAAAAGGCACTTTACTTGGCGACTTGTTTTATTCATCAATTTTATTTGGTGCATTTTATTTTGCAGAACGCAAAATGCCTTTATTAGTAAAAGCATAAAAAACAGTTTTAAATGAAGTTGAATTTTGATAGTTAATTTTTTTTTGTAGTTTAGCCACTCAAATTAAAAAGAATATTTTTTTATTAACCTTATATAAACAAAACACATGTCTGTAAACAGAAAATCATTAGTACTAAAAACAACAATGTTTATTGCATCAGGAATGCTATTAGTAGCTTGTGGTGGCGATGCACCAAAAGATGAAAACACATCAACTAATGCTACAGATACAGCGAAAGCTCCTGTTGCCGAAGCAGAAACAGAAACGGTATCGTACTCACTACCTTCTCCACTTCAAATTGCTTCCATTTTTAAAAGATCGGGATTGAAATATAAATCTGGATTAACGAGCCCTACAAGAGATGCCTCAAAATATACAACCAACTTAAGTAAATCACTTAACCTTGGAGTTTATAGTGCCGATTTATCATATTGTGTTCTGAACAAACAATCGCAAGATGCGATGAACTACATGAAGTTATGTCGCACATTAGCAGATAACTTATCAATGGGTTCAGTATTTGACGAAGCAAATTTATCAAAACGTTTCGAGAAAAATCTTGGAAATGAAGATTCATTAGCATACATCATTGCCGAATTACAAATGGTAACAGATATGTATTTGGATGAAAACGATCAAAAACAAATTACTTCAATTGTTTTTGCTGGTGCTTGGGTTGAAAGTATGTATATCGGCTCAAAGGTTTATGAAAAAGGAAAAGATAAATCGTTGAACAACAAATTATCTGAACAAATGACAATTGTTGGAAGTATTATAAACGCATTGAGTATTGAACAGAAAAAAGATGCAACAATTTCAGGCTTAATAACTGATTTGCAAGGAGTGAAAGATGTTTACGATTCATTACCTTCAGTAAAGAAAATGAATGCTAACGAAAATAATGAAGATGTGCAGATGAGTTTGACTGAAGATGAACTTTCATCTATCACAAAAAAAATTGAAGAGTTAAGAACTAAATTTATAAATGGTTAATCAATATTTAAACTTAAAAATTGTAAGGATATGAAAAAAATATTTTACGCAGCGGGGTTTGTTGGATTAGTATTCATTTATGGATTCAGTTCATTTCAAGCTGCTGATAACTGCGATAAAAAAACATTGGCGGCAAATTGTAAGAAAAAATTAGAGCCATTTCAATACGATAGTCAAAAGTTCAACAAAATACGTTTTACTAATAAAGCACAACAAATAGAAGTTGAAGTTCCTGTTTTTATTGGTGAAAAATATCGTGTTGTATTCAACACCTCTACACTTCCGAAGCCAATAAAAATAAGTGTTTATACAAAGGATAAGGAAAGTAAAAAAAGAGAAGCAGTTTATAAAAGTTCAGATGCTGCCGCAGGAACAACAGAGTTTGTTTTCGACACGCCACATTTACGCAAAATGTTTATCAATTATGAAGTACCTGCCGACACAACAGGTGAAACACTAACAGGATGTGCCGTTTATATGATTGGTTTTAAGTAAAAATATATGACTAAAATAAAAATTATTTTACTTTTTTCGATTTTACTTTCAGCCAAAGCACAAGCACAGGATTGCAAAGTAAAAGAAATTTCAAAAGGTTGTAAACCTAATATTGCTAAACCATACAAGTATGACAGCTACGCTGTAAGCGAATTTGTATTTGATAAAAAAAGCAAACAAGTAGAAGTTCAATTTACTGCTTTTCAAGGAATGAAATATAAAATTGCTTTTTGTACTTCTGGTTTTGAAGAACCACTTCAAGTTGATATTTATGATAAAAACAAAAACATAAAAAATAATCGCCACAAACTTTACGACAATTCTCAAGGTATAGACAATAATTTTTGGCTTTTTATACCTCCTAAATCTGGTAATTATTTCATTGATTACACCATACCTCCAAGCCTTGATGGGTTAACAAAAAAAGGATGTGTAATAATGTTAATTGGATTTATTGGTGAGGTGGAGGAAGATTAATTTTAAAACTTCCACTCTATTTCATTTGTAAATTTTCAAGTACTACAATCAAATCATTTATTAAAGCTAATTTTTCTGACGTAATATTTTTTTGTTCTTTACGCAATTGCTTTATTGCATCTTTCAAATCATTTTCGTTGAATGGTCCTTCCATATTTTCAATAGCAGTAATGGCTTCTAAAGAAACTAAATAATCGGTATCCAAAACCAAGTGAATAAAAAACTTTAAATATTTACTGAAATTTATTTCTGATTCCCAACAAGCCGCTACCAAAATATGTTTTACATTTTTTGCTTTTGCACTTGCAATTGCTCTCAACATTAAATCTACCGCATTTTGTTTTTTCAATAAAATCAATGTTTCTTCCTTCACATCTTTGTTTAATGGATCTGTCAAAAGATATATTATTTTAGAAATTTTATCTTCGTTTGACCCAACTGGTTGCTCTTGTTCATTATTTATTCCAACAATTTGAGTAATGTATTCCTTTGAATCAAAATATTTTTGGTAATTGTTATTCGTTTCCATTGTTTTTATTTTTTGCAAATATCGTAAAATCTATTTTGAAATTATACAATCTATTTTATTCCTCAATCCAACATACTTTTGTAAATACACCTTTATTGTACCAATTATTATTGGTGTTTCCACATATACAGGAATTTTATTTTTATCATCCGTCAACCAAACGGTCATCTCTTCGCCACCTTTAAATATAGTTCCTTCAATCAAATTTGCTTTTAATTTTACACAACGTACTTTACCCAATAATTTTGAATCAATGATTTCTCTTCCCATAAATCGAACATAAGATGGATATATTTTTCCATCCAATACAAATGTTACAGGAATTGTTTCATTCATTTTTCTTTGTGAATAATCTAAACAACGAACATAATAAATAGCTGTAACAACATCATTGACACAATCTGTAATAAGCAAAGAATCTATCTTCAATGATTTTTTATCTCTTCTTTGTACTGTATATAACTTTCCTTTTTTCTGGTTGAAAAAATAATTGTCGTAAGAATAACTTCCTCCATCACTTGCATCTCTCACAAATCGTATTGGCTTCAAGGAATTGGTATCTGCAAAAGATTCATATTTATCATGTACCTTAAAAAACCAATCATGTTTTGGATATGTGGAACCCAATCCAATAAAATGATATATAGGTTTTCCATTATAATCAATAACTGATGTAGTGAATGATGCTTCGCCTGCTTCCATCCATATAAATCCCAAATTGTAAAGTATAGAATAATTAATTTGCTCTTTGTCGTTAAATGTTTGATTGAACACAGAGCAATTGCTTTGTGAAAAAACGGAGAATGGCAACAAAAACAGTAAATATTTTGTGATTTTAATCATTGGAATAAAATTAATAAGAATGTTTTAATGCTGAAAAAATAATTGAATCAAAATGTCTAATTTTATAAAAATCAACTAATTATCCTTTTTAAAAAACAGAACAAACACAGTTACTAACAAAAAGGTGTGGAAAAGAAATAAATTGTTAATAAGTGTTTGTATATTAAAATATATATATATTTGCGCATTGATTTTAGAATTTAAACTTAAAACAATTAAACTAAACAAAAAAAACATGAAAAAATCAACAATGATTATTGCTTTAGTGCTTGGTGTATCAAGTGCTTTTGCGCAAGATTTAACATCTAAAAAAGGTGAACCAATTTTACCAGAAGCTGGTGATTGGGCACTTGGAATTGATGCATCACCATTTTTAAGATATGCTGGTGGTTTCCTATCAAATGCTGGTGCAACTGCTCCAACTTTTGATTTCCTTAGCGATGGAGCTGCTATCATCGGTAAAAAATTTATTGATGAAAAAACAGCATACCGTGTAGGATTACGTATTGGTTTTGGTTCAACTACACAAAAAACTAAAGTTGCTGCAATTCCAGCTACAACTCCAGCTACTTATGTCGATGATGCTGTAAAAACTAGCCAAACACGAATTGCATTAACTGCAGGTAAAGAGTGGAGAAGAGGAAAAACTCGTTTGCAAGGATTGTATGGTGCTGAATTAGGATTTTCAATTGGAACAGACAAGACTACAAACACTTATGGTAATGCAATTTCTGCAACAAACCCAGTAGCATCTCGTACAACGGAAACTAAAATGGGAACTTCATTTGGTATCGGAGTTAGAGGTTTTATTGGAGCTGAATACTTTTTGTTTCCTAAAATCTCTATAGCTGGAGAGTTTGGTTGGGGTTTAGCTTTCACTTCAACAGGAGAAGGTTCTTCAACAACAGAAGGTTGGAATGGTACAGCTGTTGAAAGTACTACTACTAACACAGGTGGTTCATCTTCTTTTGGAATTGATACTGATCACTTAAATTCAATATTTGGTACTTCAGGAACAATCCGTTTGAACTTACATTTCTAAAATTAAATTTTTTAGAAATTTCAAAAATCCCCGAATTAATTCGGGGATTTTTGTTTTATTATACATCTACATTTCTTCCCATCAATATTCTTGTTTCTCAAGTCCTCTTGGAATTTCTAAAAAATATTTTTATCTTGTAACGGATTTATAAAAAAGATTATGAGAAAAATATTTTTTACTGTTTTAAACATTTCAATCAGTTCTATATTAATTGCTCAAACAATTGATAAAGTATGGCTTCCTGTTGATGAAACTAAATTAAAAAATGTGAAAGAAAGGAACATTATTCCTAATAAATATATAACTTTTAAGTTAAATGAAAAGTCATTTAAAACAACATTATTTTCTGTTCCAAATGAAAAAAACACATTGCTAAACAATTCAACAGCAATAATAGAATTGCCAATGCCAGATGGAAGATTTGAAAAATTTAGAATTGTAGAATCTCCAGTAATGGAAACCTCATTGAACAACTCATATCCCGAAATAAAAACTTTTAATGCAAAAGGTATTGACGATCCTTATGCTTATGCAAAGTTGGATTGGACAAATTTTGGTTTCCATGCTATGATACGTAAGCCAAGTGGCGATATTTTTATCGACCCGTATTATAAAAATAGTACTGAAAATTACATTTCATATTATACTTCTGATTTTGAAAAAAATCAAGCGGAAATTCTTCCTGAAGTTGGATTAATTGAATCTGAATTTTCTATAAAACAAAAAAAAACATCTCTTAATTTAAAAAATGTGGAAGCTATTTGCGCTGGAGCAAATTTAAGAACCTATCGTTTAGCTATTGCTTGTACTGGCGAATACGCAATAGCAGCAACAGGAAAAGTAGCACCAACCACATCCGAAATTTTATCAGCTGTGGTTACATCAGTAAACAGAGTTGATGGTGTTTATGAAACAGAAGTAGCGGTTAAAATGATTTTGGTTGCAAATGAAACTGATATACTTTATGCAAGCCCTTCCACCGATCCTTTTACTGGTAATAATGATGCATTCACACTTATTGGAGAAAGCCAAACGGTGATTGATAATGTTATTGGAAACGCCAATTATGATATTGGACACACATTTAGCACTGGCGGTGGTGGATTAGCAAACCTTGGATGTGTTTGTGTTACAGGTTCAAAAGCGAGTGGTATTACAGGAAGTTCAAGCCCAAAAGGTGATGCGTATGATATTGATTATGTAGCACACGAAATGGGACATCAATTTGGAGGCAATCATACCTTTGCCGCAAATACAGGTTCTTGTAGTGGAAACTCAAATTCAGGAACAAGAGTAGAACCAGGAAGCGGTGTTACAATTATGGCTTATGCTGGAATTTGTGGTGCTACTAATGATTTAGCTGCTCACAGTATTGCTTATTTTCATACCATTAGTTTTGATGAAATTATGGCTTTCACAAATAGCAATAGCGGAAACACTTGCGCTGTTAAAACTGCATCTGGAAATAGTTCGCCATCAGTTAGTACAACCACATCTTACAATGTTCCAAAATCAACTCCTTTTATTTTAACTGGTTCTGCAACAGATTCTGATGGAGATTCGCTTACTTATTCTTGGGAAGAAAAAGACAGTGGTCTAAAAGGAGATTGGAATTCAGGAAGCAAACCTTATTTCCGTTCCTATACACCTACAAGTTCAAAAAGCAGAATGTTTCCTAAATTAAGTGTAGTGCTTAGTGGAACTTATACAACAACCATTGGCGAGTATTTACCAACCACGTCACAAACACTTAATTTTAGATTAATTGCTCGAGATAATAAATTGGGTGGTGGAGGTGTGTGTTATGCAGGAACATCTGTAGTCATAGGCAGTACTGGACCATTTAGTGTTACCTATCCAAATGTTACAGGAATTGTTTGGGCAAGCGGTAGCACACAAACGGTTACTTGGAATGTAAATGGAACTGATGGAACACCTATAAATTGTGCCAATGTAAACATTCTTATATCGCTTAATGGTGGAACTACATTCACAACATTACTTAGTAATACTCCAAATGATGGCACGGAAACAATTACAGTTCCTACACAGGCTACAACCATTAACACTTGCAGAATAAAAGCAGAAAGTGTTGGAAATATTTTCTTTGATATTAATGATAAAAATTTTACAATTTCGGCAACAACAGCAGGCATTAGCGAATTATCATCTTACAATTCTATTGCTATGCAATTAGCTCCAAATCCAGTACAAGATGAGCTAGAAATTAAACTTTATGGCTTGGATAAAAATGAAATTAGCTATTTGAATGTTTATGATGTGCTTGGTAATATTGTTATGAAAAAAGAATTTTCAAAAACAGAACAAATAGATGAATATTACAATTTATCTGGTTTAAGCTCTGGAATATATTTTGTTGAAATTGTAAACACAAAACAAAAAGCTATTTCACGAATAGTAAAACAATAGCGTTTATCTATCAACTAATACCGCTCCTACTCTATGTATTGTTTTATTTTCGGAACAGAGAGTGGAATAATCAATAACCCAAACATATACATCTAATTCAACTATTTTATCTTTATATTTTCCATCCCAAGCTTTTGATATGTCTTTGGTTTCATAAATCAATTCTCCCCAACGGTTGAAAACTTTCATATCATAAGAAGTTATATTGTCTTCTACTGCTACGGCTTTAAAACTATCATTTAATCCATCATTGTTTGGAGTAAATGCATTCGGAACAAACAAAAAAGAACCTACAAATCTTCCGCTTACTTCTATTGTATCGGCATAAGCACAATTTCCCAAAGTTGATGTAACCCAATATGTTCCTACTTCATCAATAGTAATATTTTGTGTAGTTGCGCCTGTTGACCAAAGATAAGCAGCATTCGCATTTTCATTTCCTCTTAAAATTAAAAAGGCAGTTTCATCACAAATCGTTGTATCTCTTCCTAAATTAGGTTTATTGAGCACATCTACAAAAATAGAATCACTTGCACTGCAATAACCATTGTTTACCATTACGAAATAAGTTCCGGTTGATGTTACATTTATAGTTTGTGTTGTTGCTCCTGTATTCCACAAATAATTATCATTTATATTTTTTGCATCGAGCAAAAGTTTTTGTCCATCACAAAGCACAGTATCATTGCCAAGCGAAACAATTGGATAGGAAACATAGTTGACAACTATTGTATCGGCAACACTACAGCCTATAATACTTGATGTTACCCAATACGTTCCTTGATTGGAAACAGTTATACTTTGAGTTGTTTCGCCTGTTGACCATAAATAAATTGAACCCAAATTTTCTGAATTAAGTATCAAATTTATTCCATCACAAAGTGTGGTATCTTTTCCTAAATTAGGCTTTGCTAAAGTTTGTACATTAATAGAATCAACTATACCACAAAAGGCATTACTAATGGCAACAAAAAACAAACCTGTGGTGTCCACCAAAATAGTTTGAGTTGTATCGCCTGTATTCCACAAGTAGGTGGAGCCTGCATTTCCAGCATCAAGTGTAATTTGTTGTCCACTACATCTTATTGTATCGTTTAATGTTGCTAAAGGATAAGGAATGAAAATAACATCCATTGTATCGGCTAAAACACAAGTGCCTGAAGTAAAACTTTCCCAATAAGTTCCTGAAGTGGAAACAAAAATAGTTTGTGTTGTTGCTCCAGTTGACCACAAATAATTAGCACCTAAAGTACTTGATTGTAACAGTAGTGTTCCTGCACAAAGCGTTGTATCATTAAGTATTGGTGGAGAAATAAAATTGATATTTATTGTATCTATTAAAGGGCAAATTCCATTTGTGATGGTTACCCAATATGTTCCAGATGTGGTTACCGAAATTGTTTGTGTTGTACTTCCTGTTGACCATAAATAAGCACAACCCATATTTTTTGCATCCAATAAAAAAGGAGTATTGCCACAAATGATAGTATCATTTCCCAAACTTAATTTTGGATAAGGTAACACTGTTATAGTAAGATGAGTGGTATCTGAAAAATGGCAACTTGCAGAATCAATAGCAACAAGCGTAACATTATAAACACCTGTACCCGTGTAGGTATGCGCTGGATTTTGTAATGTGCTTTTGGGACTACCATCTCCAAAAGTCCATACATAATTTTGTGCTCCAAAACTTTGATTTTGAAATGTAACTGTTTGACCTTCGCAATAAGTTGTTCCTTGTGTGGTAGATGCAGTAGCAATAAGTTGAATTAATTTAAAATCCATTTTAATTACAGCATTGTTACAATTAATGCTATTATTATATCTCGACCATGCTGTTGGCGTTGTGGGAAAAACATTTGCTCCGGTACAAGTTGGGCAAGAAGTAGCATTACAAGCTGCACAAACATCTTGGTACATTACTCCTCTTTTATCGAAACGACTTGTACCACCATCAACATGTTCTTCAGTTGGAGCACCACCTCCAAAATAGGTTGCATACAAAAGCGAAGTAGCATCTTTTTTTAATACAAAAAAATAAAAATCACAACCATCGGTTGTTGCTTGAAATGCATCAGGTGTAACTGGCAAACCTGTTGTACTACCTGTATTTCCAGCCGTTATACATTGTCCTCCCCAACCAGCAGTATAAATATTTCCACAAATATCTACCATAAAAGCACTTGGAGAATAATTGGG
>JAYTXX010000067.1:0-31061 GCA_043742725.1 Bacteroidota bacterium
TCTAAAAATGCATCCGTAGGAACTAAGTTTAATGATCGCGACCAAGAAAGTAATCAGGGACCCTATCATTTAAGAGGTGCGGAAAACGAAGCGTTTATCATTATTTTATCTGGTACAGAAAAAGTATATATCGATGGAAGGCTTGTGGAACGTGGACAAGAAAACGATTACACAATTAACTACAACACTGGCGAAATTATTTTTACAGCAAAACAACTCATCACAAAAGACAAACGCATAGTTGTAGAGTTTCAATATTCTGATAAAAATTTTGTTCGTTCCTTGGTTCATTTTGGAAACGATTACGAACAAGGAAAGTTGAAACTACACTTAAATATTTATTCCGAACAAGACAGTAAAAATCAACCTTTGCAACAATCATTATCTGACGAACAAAAAATATTATTATCTCAAATTGGCGACACATTATCACTTGCCATTGCACCAAGTTTCGATAGTGTTCCGTTTAGCAATAGCGAAGTATTATACAAAAAAATAGACACCACCGTTGGTTCAACAATTTATAGCAACACCTTTGTTTACAACACCGACAGCACCAACATAAAAAAATATTATCGAGTTACATTTAGCAATGTTGGTCAAGGAAATGGAAATTATATACAAGTAAATTCAAGTGCCAATGGAAAAGTATTTCAGTGGATATTGCCCGACACCACAGTAATTCCATACAAACCAAGAGGAAGCTACGAACCCGTTATTCAACTCATCACACCAAAGAAAAAACAAATGCTTTCTGCTGCTGTTGAATATGCTTTTAGTAAAAACTCGAAACTATTCGTTGAAGGTGCGGTGAGCAACAATGTGCTCAATACGTTTTCAAACAAAAGCACTTATGATGATGTTGGCTATTCACTCAAAGCCAATTTCGACAACACACAAACACTGTCAAAAACAAAATCAAACGACAGCATCAAACATCAATTGAAATTGATAACCAACATAAATTACGAATATGTACAAAAGTATTTTTCGCCCATTGAGCGTTTCCGAACCACCGAATTTGAAAGAGATTGGAACAAAACAAGTACAACTATAATTCCCGAAGACCAACATATTATTGGTGCTGGTGTGGCTTTAGCCGATAAAAACAGTGGCACTATTGGTTATCGTTTCAATGCGTTTTTGCAAGGCACACAATACAATGCAAACAAGCACGATGTAAATTTTAATCTCTCGAAAAAAGGTTTTATAGCAAAATATGATGGAAGTTTGTTAAACTCATCAAGTACTCAAAACACTAATTTTTACAGACACAAGAGCCTTGTTTCGCAAAACCTAAAATGGCTAAACATTGGTTTGAAAGATGAGTTTGAACAAAATAAATTTACAATAAATAAAAAAGATTCACTGCTTTCAAACAGTTATCAATTTTGGGAATGGCAAGCCTTTGCACAAAATGCGGACACCACAAAAAACAGATACGGAATCAACTATAAACAACGAACCGATTATGCTGTAAAAGCCGATTCAAGCACACATACAACATCACTCAACAAATCAGCATTTGCACAAAGTTTTGGAGCATTTATAGAATTAATTAAAAACCAAAACAATCAATTAAAAATAAATACAACTTATCGTATTTTGGAAGTCAATTCCAAACTAAGCTCTCAAACACCCGACAATTCATTGGTTGGGCGCATTGAGTATAATTTTAAATTGTGGAAAGGTTTTATTTATTCCAATTCGTTTTATGAAATCGGCTCGGGATTAGAAGTAAAAAAACAATACTCTTATCTCGAAGTTGCCGCTGGACAAGGTGTTTATACTTGGGTGGACAGAAACGAAAATGGAATAAAAGAATTAAGTGAATTTGAAATTTCTAATTTTCCAGACCAAGCAACCTATATAAAAATATATACACCAACCAGCGATTATATCAAAACATACAACAATCAATTTTCGGAAGTATTAACGCTAAAACCCGCAGCAATGTGGGCAAGCAAAACTGGTTTTAAAAAATTTATGACACGCTTTTCAAATCAAACATCCTATCGTGTGGATAGAAAAACGATGGACAACGATTTGTCAAAAGCATACAATCCATTCTTGGGAATTATTAATGATTCGCTTTTAAATGATTCTAATTTAGTTACACTCAATTCTGCTTTTAGAAACACATTATACATCAATCAATTGAGTTCCGTGTTTGGTTTGGATTTAACGTATCAAGATGCAAGAAACAGAGCATTGCTTGTTAATGGAATTGATTCGCGCCAAAACACCTATACAGAAGCACGTTTGCGTTGGAATATTTCGCAAAAAATAAACTGGATGCTTACCTATAAAGATGGCTACAAGGGAAGTAAATCGCAATATTTCAGCACACGAAATTATTTAATTCGATACGTTGAAGTAGAGCCTAAAATTAATTTTCAGCCGAATACAGCATTTCGTTTGAGCCTTTCTTTTAAATATACCGACAAGAAAAACAGTAAAGATTTTGGCAATCAACATGCCGTTTTACAAGATTACGGAGCCGAAATAAAATACAACGTGTTGAACAAAGGAAGTTTAAATTTAAAAGGAAATTATATTCAAATTGCTTACGATGATGTTGTAAATTCTTCCGTAGCATTTGAAATGCTTGATGCCTTAAGAATTGGAAAAAACATTACGTGGGGCTTGAGTTATCAAAGAAATTTATCAAACAACTTGCAGTTGAGCATTACTTATGATGGTAGATATTCCGAAGGAAGCAAAACGATTCATACAGGTGGGGCGCAGGTTAGAGCTTATTTTTAATACAAAACAATTATTTTACATTAAATAAGTTATCAATATATTCTGGATTGTTATTAACAGTGCTTTTTTTTATTTCTCAAATAATTATATTTGCGCTTTGTCTTTAAAAACATAGAACAAAAGCTAAATGAAAAAAATATTTTTACTAAGTGTATTATTTTTAGGATTATCAAAAGTGTCTTTCTCTCAAGCCGCAGGAAAAGGAAGTGCAGAAAAATCTTCAGGAGGCTTTTTCTCTCGCTTATTTCATAAAGAACAAAAACCACATGCTCAAATGAAACATTTTGATAGCAAAGGAAAAGATTCAAACATGAAAAACAACGGAACTACTTACAAAAAAAATAACAGTGGCTACCAAGTAGATGGCGATGGATTTAGCAATGGTGGCAAACGAAAAAAGAAAAAAGGGAAGGGAACAAAATAAATACTATTTAAAACCTGTTTTTAAAAACAGGTTTTTTTTATTTCCATTTTTCAATATCAATATGCGATTCTAAATTTTCTTCAATAGAATCTGAAAGTGTTGGAAAAAAATCAAGCCCTGTTAATTTCTCAACAGAATCAATACTTACAGCAAAATCAAAAACAGATTGCTTGCTTCCTTCGTTAGCAATTACAAACGCAATTGCTTTGTATTCTGGTTTGCAATAATCTAAAATTATTTTATAAAAATAGTGCGGAACAGCAACTTTGTTTGCTCCTATAGTTGGCAAACTATCTTTCAAAACACCTGCTGTTACTATATAAAGCTCCTTGTTTTGTTTTGCCCATTCACGCACATCGCTTTCTAAATATTTCCAAATACCACGATTAAACGCAGGAACTTGTGGGCTCATATTGCTCATATAAAATGATTCGCTCATCGTAAGTTCACTCCAAGCCATATCTCCCGCAGGGCACAAGTGTCCTCTATCATAACCCGATTTTTTGTAATCCTCCAAACTTGCTGATTTTGTTTTCACTTCTGGGTCTTCTCTAAAATTATTTTTTCGTTTTTCATTTTTGTTGTTACACATTTCTGCGGTTAAGTAATAGGCAACCCATTTGGCTTGTTCATACTTTTCATCGTAACACAATGTGTAAGCGCTGTGTTTTATTATTTCTTCTTTAACAGAATGTTTTGGAAAATAGTTTTTATAGAATGTGGTCGAATCCTTTGAAACAATTGCAGTTACTTGATGTTGTACATTTGTTTTGGTTGCGGAAAACAAGAGACTTGAAAAAAGAAAAAAACAAATTAGTGTTCGTGCTATCATTCTTTAAAGATAACAATTCTAAATGAAAAAGTTTTTGTTTTTTAATCGTTAAATAATTGTTAATCTTTTTTGTTTAGTCGTTTTCTAATTATTTTTTATTGACCTTTAACTACAAAACAAACCCACATGGACAAAAAGAAAAATCGTAAAGAGTTAGAAATTACTCTTGTAAAAGGAATAGAAGATATTCTCAAAAAAAACAATGCAACTGCGAGCAAAAAAATAACCAAAACCACACAAGAAGCAGCAAAGTACATTGCCAAAAAATTTTACAAAGCAATGAAACCTGTTGCAGTAAAAGCAAAAAATGATGGAGCAAAAAAACCAAACAACAAAGTGGTTTTAAAAGCACAACAAAAAAAATAATTACTAAATTCGTTTGCAATTGCTGTGTGGTATGATGAAAAAAAACAGTGTTTTTATTAATCGTGAATTAAGTTGGCTTTCCTTTAATGAACGAGTTTTACAAGAAGCAGAAGATTTTTCTGTTCCTTTAATTGAGCGAATAAAATTTCTTGGGATTTTTTCTAATAATCGCGATGAATTTTTTCGTGTGCGAGTAGCTACGCTCAAACGTGCTATTAAACATCATAAAAAAGCACATGATTTTATTGGTGAAAATCCTATTCGTTTACTCGATAAAATACAACACATTGTTATTAATCAGCAAAACAAATTTGATAGCATTTATCAAAATTTGCTGAAAGAGCTGGAGAAAAAAAATATTTTTATCATCAACGAAAAACAAATAAGCAATACACAAGGAATTTTTATTCGCACTTTTTTTCGCGAAAAAGTAATGCAAAGTCTTTTTCCTATAATGTTAGACAATACCTCTAATTTCCCTTATTTAAAAGACAAATCGGGCTACTTAATTATTAAACTTGGAAAAAAAGAAAAAGAGAAAAAAAGCAAATTTGCTTTAATTGAAGTTCCAACCGATACACTTTCTCGATTTGTTGTATTGCCAAAAGAAAAAGACAAACACTATATTATTTTGTTGGACGATGTTATTCGTTATTGCTTGGATATTGTTTTTCATAATTTTGAATACGACACCGTTGAAGCCTACAACATAAAGCTGACAAGAGATGCAGAGATTGATATTGACAATGATATTGCAAAAAGTTTTATCGAAAAAATATCAAAAGGATTAAAAGATAGAAAAAAAGGACAACCTGTTCGTTTGGTTTACGATAGTCAAATATCTCCCGATATGCTTGATTTTATTATGAAAAAAATAAAACTCGGCAAAGAAGATAATCCAATTCCTGGAGGAAGATATCACAACTTCAAAGATTTTATTTCATTTCCAAACGTGGGAGCAAGTGAGTTGAGCTACAAAAAAATTGTTCCACTCAAACATCCTGATTTAAAAGAACGAACAAGTTTTTTTAAAATATTAAAACAAAAAGATGTGCTCTTATGCTTTCCATATCAATCGTTTGACCACATCATTGATTTTTTGCGCGAAGCCTCTATTGACCCCAAAGTACAAAGCATAAAAATCACTTTGTATCGTGTTGCAAAAACATCCAACATTGTAAAAGCGCTTATTAATGCTGTAAAAAACGGAAAACAAGTAACTGCAGTTATTGAACTTCAAGCACGATTTGATGAAGAAGCTAATATTTACTGGGCAAACAAACTACAAGAAGAAGGCGCAAAAGTAATTTATGGTGTTCAAGGATTAAAAGTTCATTCAAAAATGTTTTTAATTGCTCGAAAAGAAGAAGGAAAAACAAATCAGTATGCACATATTGGAACGGGCAATTTTAATGGTGATACAGCAAAAATATATACCGACCACAGTTTACTTACTGCAAACAAAAACATAACAGAAGATGTAGAAAAAGTATTTGCTTTTTATAGCGATAATTTTAAAGTTGGAAATTATAAACACATTTTGGCTTCACCATTTTTTATGCGCAAAAAAATGGTACACCTCATCAACAAAGAGATTCATCACGCGAAAGCAAAAAAAGAAGCATATATAATTTTGAAACTAAACAACTTGGTGGATGAAGAAATGATAAAAAAATTGTACGAAGCAAGTTGTGCAGGAGTAAAAATAAAATTAATAATTCGTGGTATTTGCTCTCTGGTGGCTGGAGTAAAAGGAATGAGCGAAAACATTGAAGCAATAAGCATTGTTGATAAATTTTTGGAACACAGCCGAGTGTTTATATTTTGTAATGGTGGTGATGAAAAATACTTTATATCTTCGGCTGATTGGATGGTGCGAAGTTTCGACCATCGCTCGGAAGTAGCTGTTCCGATTTATGATAAAAATATTCAGAAAAAACTGAAAACAATTATTGATACACTTTGGAGCGACAACACAAAAGCAAGAATTTTAGGAAGCAAACAAGACAATGAATATCGCAAAACAACTAGCAAAACAAAAGTGCGTGCACAAGAAGAAATTTATTCATTATTCAAACAAAAATTAATTTAATTCCTTTTGAAATTCGCAGCAATAGATATTGGCTCAAACGCTGTAAGGCTTTTGTTTTGTAATGTTTACGAAGACAAAGGAAATGTATCTTTCAAAAAAGCAGAACTCATTCGTGTTCCCATTCGATTGGGCGAAGATTCTTTTTTACACAATAAAATTTCTACTGAAAAAGCCGACAAACTTGTTACCGCAATGAAAGCTTTTAAAAACTTAATTGAAGTATATGATGCTGTAGATTATCGTGCCTGTGCCACTTCTGCCATGCGCGATGCCGACAACAGATACGATATTGTAGAACGAATTAGAAAAGAAGCAGGCATTAAAATTGAAATTATTGATGGCAAAACAGAAGCTGATATTATTTATTCCAATCACATTGAAGAACATTTAGACAAAAGCAATAACTACCTCTACATTGATATTGGCGGGGGAAGTACAGAGATTACACTCTTCTCGAAAAACAAAGCTGTTGTTTCACAATCGTTCAATGTTGGCACTATTCGTATGCTTCACAATCAAATTGATAAAGAATATTGGAGCTATTTTAAAAACTGGGTAAAAGAAATTACCGAAGGCTACAAACCTTTAATTGCAATAGGTTCGGGGGGAAATATAAATAAATTATTTAAAATGACTGGCAGAAAAACAAACAAACCTGTAGCAACAGCAAAACTAAAAAACCTCTACGAACTGCTTGAATCCTATACTTACGAAGAGCGTGTAAAAATTCTTGGACTAAATCCCGACAGAGCCGATGTAATTATTCCTGCCTCAAAAATTCTATTAACTGTTCTTAAAAAAGCTGAAATAGAAAAAATTATTGTTCCTCAAATTGGGCTTGCAGATGGTATTGTACACCAATTATACGAGAAACACAAAGAGAAAAAAGAATTAGTAAAAACGCTTAATTAAATTATTTTTTATTCCTTCACAAATTTTGTACTCCTTACTTTTGTCATTCCGAACGAAGTGAGGAATCTCACTTGCACAAAATAAATTCCGTTTGGTAAATTCCTCACATCAATAGAAGCCCCTCCCGACCTCCCCGAAGGGGAGGAGATGCTATACACAAGCTCTCCCAACACATTATATATTTGCACTACTCCAATTCCCTCTCCGAGTTTATCTTGAGCATTTGCCGAAAGAGAGAGGGTTAGGGTGAGGCTTCCTGTTGCTGGATTTGGATATATTCTCAATTCCTCATTCCCAATTCCCAATTCCTCTTTTATTCCTACATTTTCTGCACAAGCCACACTATCCCATTTATCTTCATTGCCTACACAGTCTGTTTTTAGTAGCCATGCATGAGAAGCATTATCACTTGAAAAAACATATCCACACATTATTAGTCCTCCATCTTTGGTTGTTTCTATATCAAAAATATAACTCTGATTTAAGCCGCCAAATTTGGTATAAAACTTTGACCATAACGAATCTCCATTACTATTTACTGCTAATGCTAATCCATTTAATGTATCGGGAAATGAGATATAAGTATCTCCAGCCGTTATATATTTTCCTCCCTTAACATCTTCTGTTACCGTAGTTAATTCACTAGAATGAAAATATGAATCAAAATACCTTTTGTGCCATTGCAGATTTCCAAGACTGTCTGTTTTTGCAAGAAATGCCTCGTTATTATTATTTGTATTGGTAAAAATTAACGCTATAGCAAATCCTCCATCCGAAACCATTTTTGCATCTATAACACTTGCGCCTTTATATCCTGACTCGGTTGAAAAATCTATTTCTTTTTGCCACAATGGGGTTCCTGTTGCATCTAATTTCATTTGCCATATAGTACCCTTCGCCAAACCTGTTCCTATCATCATATAATTGCCATCTTGCAAAAGAAATATTCGTTGAGCAAATCCATATTTATGGTCGTTGGGATAATATGCTTTTTGCCATTGGATATTTCCTGCGCTGTCGGTTTTTATAATGTAAGCATCTGAATAACCATCACTAGAAAAACTATAACTATCTGCCGCTATTATAAATCCTCCATCTCTTGTTTGTTTTATATCGTGTCCTTCGTCCCAACCACTTCCTCCATAACGCTTTGTCCACAGTGTATCTCCATATTTATCTAGTTTTAATAGAAAAACATCTGGATAAACATTAGCAACAGTATCTTTTACAAAACCTGTAACTATATAATTGCTATCTATGAGTTGAATTACGGCATTTGCTTGTTCGCCTCCATAAATTCCATGACTTAAGTCTATCGCTTTTTTCCACTGTTCATTTCCATTTTCATCCGTCTTTAAAATAAATAGTGCATCCAGAAATGGAGAAAACGAAGATGTGTTACCTACAGTACAATACCCTCCATCCAGTGTTTGAATAACTGCTAATCCTACATTACCAAATGAATATACATTATTAAATACGGTTTGAGCATAACTGTTATTAGCTGTTACACTCAATACTATTCCAACTAAAACCACTTTTAGTTTTTTCATTTTTTTCTTCTATTTATCAAATAATAGAAACTGCGCTTTGAGGCATTGTATAATAACAAAGCTATAAAATAATTTACAGAAAAAACCAATGTAGCTCCCGCCCTGCACTTTTCCAATCTTTCCATAGGTTAATTTAATCAATGTCAAAGCGCATGACGAGTGCACCATAAGCCCACTCTAACCCGTAGATAAGCCGTAGATAAGCGCATGATAAGTGCATGTATCTCCAAGGTTTACTAAAATTAAAAACAGAAAAACTTACAACAAGCGAATAATAAAATCGGGCATTAAGCCCAAAGCAATGGTAAGAATAATGGTAATAAAGAAAAGTATTTTGTGATTCAAACTCAATTCTATTGCAGCGGCATCTTTGCTTTCTTTAAAATACATTGCAATAATAATTCTAAAATAATAATACACACCAATCAACGAAGCCAAAATAGCAATCAACACCAACCAAGCGTGTCCAGCTTGAAATGCCGCAGTGAAAATATAATATTTTGCAAAGAAACCAGCTGTTGGCGGAATGCCTGCCAACGAAAGCAATGCAACTGTCATAGCAAATGCCAACATAGGATTTGATTTTGATAAGCCATTAAACGCATTTAAACCATCTTCTCCCTTCGCTTTAACCACAATGCCCAAAACACCAAACGATGCAATAGAGCCTATAGAATAAGCCAATGTATAAAACAATATAGAACTTGAAGAAATACCATTCAGCGCAACCAGTGCCAACAACATATAACCAGCGTGTGCAATACTCGAATAAGCAAGCATACGTTTGGTACTTGTTTGAATAACTGCAGTAATGTTTCCAACCAACAACGACAATGCAGCCATTATCCACAATACGTGAACCCACACTCCACTTGCGTTTACAAAACAAGAAGAAAACAATCGTAAGAAAGCCGCAAATGCTGCTGTTTTCACAATGGTTGCCATAAATGCAGTAACTTGTGTTGGTGCTCCTTGATACACATCTGGCGCCCAAAAGTGAAATGGCACAGCCGATACTTTAAACGACATTCCAACCAACATCAACAACACACCTACATAAAACATTGCAGGAACTGTTCCTTGGTGTGTAGAAACAAAATTTGTGATTGTTGGTAAATCAAACGATGCTGTAGAACCATAAATCAATGTAATGCCAAACAACAAGAAACCTGTTGCAAATGCTCCCATTATTAAGTATTTAAAACCTGCTTCATTGGATAACACATCGTCTTTTTTGCTTGCAGCTAACACATACATTGGTATAGAAAGTATTTCTATTCCTAAAAATAACATCGTCATATTTGTATAAGAAACCATAATTATTGCTCCTGTTAATGCAAACAGAATAAGTGCATAATGGTCTGTCAAGCTGGTTTCTTCTTTAAAAAAATCTTGTGACATAATAAACCACAATGCTGTGATGCCTATCAACACAGAAGAAAAAGCAATAGCGAAACTATCGTAACGCATCATCTTAAAATATTCATTGGCGGTTCCCCAATCAAAAAGATTTACCACAAATATGGCTATCAATCCAAGCAATACAACAGGGTACAATAATTTCTTAAAGCTGAAAATTTCAGCCAATAATGCAATTACACCTAAAGAAGAAAGTAATATTAATGCTTTCATAAGAATGTTCAAGCCCCTCCTAACCTCCCCAAAGGGGAGGAACTGGGCATATTATTTTAATTTATTTGTCTTGTTCATTTTTTTTATAATTGGGCTTCACCTGTTGCCTCCTCTCTTTTGGAGAGGGGATTAAGGGGTGAGGCTCTTCAACAACTTCAATACTGCTGGTTCCGAAATATCCATTAATGGTTTTGGATATACACCAAACACCAATATTGCAGCGCATATAATCATCAACACTGCTTTTTCATTTACATCCAATGGAGCAAATGTTGAAGTAATTCCATTTGTTTCTCCCAACATAATAGATTGATAACTGCGCAGCATATACACAGCTCCTAAAATTATTGTAAGTCCCGCAAAAGCCGCTATCCAAGCGCTATATTGATACACACCATTGATTAACAAAAATTCTCCAACAAAACCGTTCGTCAATGGCAACGCTACGCTACCTAACAATACAATTAAAAACAATACTGCAAATTGTGGATTTACATTTCTAATACCTCCCAACGATGCTATTTCTCTGGTGTTTGTTCGCGATTGAATAATTTCTACAATAAAGAACAAGCCAACCACATTTACACCATGACTCAACATTTGAATCATTGAACCTTGCACTCCTTGTACATTTACTGCTAATATTCCTGCTGCAATTAATCCAACGTGAGCAATAGAAGAATAGGCAATCAATCGTTTGAAATCCTTTTGAACAATAGCAATGCAAGATGCATATACAATTCCTATCACAGATAACACAATAGCCAAATGCGACCAAGTTGCAACACCCATAGGCACAACAGGCAATAACCAACGAATTAATCCATACACACCCATCTTCAACATAATGCCCGAAAGTAGCATTGTTCCTTGTGTTGGCGCAGTAGTATATGTATCAGGTTGCCAAGTATGAAAAGGAAACACCGGCATTTTAATAGCAAACGCCAAGAACATTGCCCAGAAAATATATCCTTGATGAACAACATCTAAACTTTTTCCTGCTGCATAAAGTTCAGCAATATCAAATGTTTTAGAAGCTGTGTGTTGATACAAATAAATCAACCCAGCAAGCATCAACAACGAACCAGATAAGGTATAAACAAAAAACTTAAATGTGATTCTTGCTCTATCTTCTCCGCCCCAAAGCAAACAAATAAAGTAAATTGGAATAAGCGCTAATTCCCAAAACACATAAAATAAAAATCCATCTAACGAAACAAAAACACCAACCAACGCAAATTGCATTGCAAGTATTAATGAATAAAAAGCAGATGTGTTTTTGTAATTATTTTTGAATGATGTGAGAATAATAATGGGAACCAAAAACGTAGTAAGCAAAACCAATAACAACGAAATACCATCCATTCCCACGTGGAAATTTATTCCTAATGATTTTATCCAAGCAATATTAAATTCAAACTGTGTATCCGCATTTTTTTGAAATTGAAATGCAGCAAAAACAGAAATTGCAAATTCAACAACGCTTGCTGCCAATGCAATTTTTTTCACTTGTTCTCCTTTAACCAACATCAGCATAAGCGCTGCTACTAAAGGGAAAAATATCAGTAATAATGTAATCATATCTTTATTTAAAATCTAAATTCTAAAACAACTGTGTAAACAAAATCAACACAATACTTATTACCATTACAAAAACATAAAAACCAATGTTTCCTGTTTGTGCTCTTCTAATTAAGCCACTGGTGGCATTTACCACAACACCAAAGCCATTTGCTATTCCATCTACAATTTGATTGTCAACTATTTTGTGTAAAGCCTCACCAATAAAATTCAGCGGTTTTGTAATTATATTTTCGTACAATTCATCTACCCAATATTTATGATAAACCAATTTGTGTAAAGGCTTCAACTCCTCGCCTTCTGCACTTGGCAATGTTTTGTTGGTTACATAGGTTTTGTGTGAATAATAAATTGCTAATGCCATTACTGTAACCGCAATTCCCATTAACAGATATTCTGTTTCGTGTGAAAGATGATGAACCAAACGGAATGAAGAATCTTCGAATGTTGGTTTTAAAAATTCTTCCAGAAAATGTTTTCCTCCCAATGCTTCGGGAATACCAATAAATCCGCCAACAATAGAAAGTATTGCTAACACAACTAAAGGAATAGTCATTGATTTTGGCGATTCGTGCAAGTGATGTTCTTGTTCGTGTGTTCCTCTGAATGTATTGCGGAATGTGAGAAAATACAATCGGAACATATAAAATGTGGTCATTGCTGCACCAAGCACACCTAAAAACCACAACAATTTATTGTGTTCATAAGCATGTGCTAAAATTTCGTCTTTAGAAAAGAACCCCGAAAAGCCAGGAAAACCAACTATTGCAAGTGTACCAATTAAAAAAGTTGCGTGTGTTAGCGGAATGTATTTTTTCAGTCCACCCATTTTACGAATATCTTGTTCTCCGCTCATAGCGTGTATCACGCTACCTGCACCAAGAAATAACAATGCTTTAAAGAAAGCGTGTGTCATTACATGAAATACAGCACCTGTGTATGCTCCAACACCTAACGCCAAAAACATATATCCCAATTGTGAAACAGTTGAATATGCTAACACTTTTTTGATGTCGTTTTGTGCAAGACCAATTGTTGCTGCAAACAAAGCTGTGCAAACACCAACAATAGCAACTACTTCCATAGAGAAAGGAGAAAGTGTGTATAAAATATTAGAACGAGCAATCATATAAATACCCGCAGTAACCATTGTTGCAGCGTGTATCAATGCAGAAACAGGAGTTGGACCTGCCATTGCATCCGGCAACCAAGTGTATAAAGGAAGTTGTGCGCTTTTTCCCATTGCTCCAATAAACAATAACAATGTAATGGCTACCAATACTGGGTTTCCGCTTGTGAAGTTTTTTGCTTGTTCAAATACTTCGTGATAAGAAACACTACCAAATGTTACAAAAATTAAAATGATTCCTAACAGAAAACCCAAGTCGCCAATACGATTCATCACAAATGCTTTTTTTGCAGCGTTGTTATAAGCGGTGTTTTTGAACCAAAATCCAATTAATAAATAAGAACACAATCCAACGCCTTCCCAACCAACAAACATTATCACATAGTTGGAACCCAACACAAGTAACAACATAAAGAAAATAAATAAATTCAAATATGCGAAGAAGCGCGAAAAGCCTTCGTCATCGTGCATATAGCCTGTTGAATATAAATGAATTAAAAAGCCAACTCCTGTGATGATTAATAAGAACAATGAAGAAAGCGGATCAATTAAAAAAGAGAATGGAATAGAAAGTTTTCCTGCTGTAATCCAACTAAATAAATCTATTGTTACCGATTTTTCGGCTTGTCCTGTCAATTGAAAAAATATGCCCAATGCAATTGCAAATGCAGCAAGAACAACTCCGCTACCAATAATTCCAACTAAACTTTTTGATAATTTTTTTCCAAACAAACCAATGATTATAAAACCAATCAATGGAAGCAAAGGAATTAAGCCAACTAATTTTATCATAAATTATCCTTTCAATTTATTCAACATATTAATATCTGTTGATTTTGTGTTGCGATAAACACTCATCAAAATTGCCAAGCCCACAGCCACTTCTGCAGCAGCTACTGCCATTATAAAAAATACAAATACTTGTCCTTTGCTGTCTGATAAATAACTTGAAAATGCTACCAGCAACAAGTTGATTGCATTTAACATCAATTCAATTGACATAAAAATAATAATTGCGTTGCGTCTGAAAAGCACACCCAACACACCAATGGTGAAGAGCACTGCACTTAACAACAAATACCAATTAATAGGAATTACTTGTATTGCACTCATTTTAATTTATTTAATATTTTTTTTACCTAACATTACCGCTCCCACCATTGCTGCTAAAAGCAAAATTGATGAAACTTCAAATGGCAATAAAAAATCGTGAAACAATGTTTGCCCTAAATTTTCAATTAATCCAATGTTTGAATTGTATGTGTTTGTTGCTTCTATATTTTCTGCTCCTTTCAATGAACCAACCAACACTACCAACAAAGAGCCCGAAGCAATTGCGGCAGAGGCTTTCAACCAAATACTTTTGTGGGGTTCTGTTTCTTTGTTCAAATTCAAAAGCATTATCACAAATAGAAACAAAACCATAATTGCTCCTGCATATACAATGATGTGTACCGCTGCAAGAAATTGTGCATTCAATAAAACATAATGCCCCGCAATTGCAAAAAATGTAAGTACCAAATATAGTACACTGTGAATTGGATTTTTAGAAAACACCACCATCAAGCCGAACATTATGGCTAAAAAGGAAAGGAAGTAAAACAAATATTGTGTAATCATATTTTTATTATTCGTTTTTGAATAATTTTTTTTTAAATTTTAATGTCCTGCTGTTTTTATTTTTTTGTTTTTATCAAACATTTCGTTGTGTGCAAATTCGTTGTGCTTCTTAAAATCTTTAACAGCCGAAGTTTGGCGTTTTGACAAATCAATTGGATGTTCTTTTGATTCCACTAAAATATCTTTGCCATAAACCAAACTTTTTCTTTTTCCAAAAACATCAACTTGTCTGTCTGTTAGAAATATTGCTTCTTTCGGACAAGCATCTTCACAATCGCCACAGAATATGCAACGCAACATATTAATTTCATAAACAGCTGCATATTTTTCTTCTCTGTATAATTTTTCTTCTCCTGGTTTGCGTTCAGCAGCAGTCATTGTAATGGCTTCTGCCGGACAAGCAACTGCACACAAGCCACAAGCGGTGCATCTTTCGGCACCAATTTCATCTCGTTTCAAAACGTGTTGTCCTCTGTAAACTCCACTAAATTCACGTTTTTGTTCGGGATATTTAATTGTTGGTTTGCGCTTAAATAAGTGGCTTATAGTAATCATCATTCCTCCGAAAATAGCTGGTAAATATAGCTTTTCGGCAAATGTCATTTCTTTTTTTGAAACTACTTTTGAGCGATTTGTTAATTGCATTATTTTATAATTCTTGTCTGTTTTTTAATTTAAACTTCCTGTAAAATACATTACAAAACCTGTAATAACAATGTTTGCAATGGATAATGGAATTAATATTTTCCATCCTAAATTCATTAATTGGTCATAACGAAAACGTGGCAACGTCCAACGAACCCACATAAAAAAGAAAATGAAAAAAGAAATTTTGATAAATAAAAATACTACTCCCAAAACTGCTAACCAATTTGAACTGTGAACAAAACGCCCTATAAATGGCATATTGTAACCACCAAAATAAAAGGTAGAAATTACTGCAGATGAAATAAACATATTGATGTATTCGGCAAATAAAAAGAAGCCTAATTTCATAGAGCTGTATTCGGTATGATAACCGCCAACCAATTCTGTTTCACATTCTGGTAAATCAAAAGGTGCGCGATTTGTTTCTGCAAAAGCACAAATAACAAATATTAAACAGCCTAAAGGTTGATAAACAATATTCCAGTGCCAACCGGTTTGTTGTGCGGCAATATCTCTCAAACTCAACGTTCCTGTAGTCATTACCAATGCTATGATTGATAAACCCATTGCCACTTCGTAACTAATCATTTGTGATGAAGCACGAATTCCTCCCAACAAAGAATATTTATTATTCGATGCCCAACCTCCAATCATAATTCCGTAAACTCCCATTGAAACAACACCAAACAAATATAAAATTCCAATATTCAAATCGGTAATTTGCAATGAAAATTCTTGTCCACCAATGTTCAACGACTTTCCCCAAGGAATAACAACACCTGTTAAACAAGCAGTCAACATTGCTAAAGAAGGACCAAGAATAAATAATGTTTTGTTGGAAACAGAAGGAATCATTTCTTCTTTCATAAACATTTTCACCGCATCAGCCAATGGTTGAAGAATTCCAAAAGGTCCAGCTCTATCAGGCCCTATACGGTCTTGCAAGAATGCCGCAATCTTGCGCTCTGCATAAGTACTATAGGTTGCAACCAACAATGTGATTGCAAATACAGCAAGCACTAAAATTATTTTATAAATCAAATAGGTTGAAAATGCCATATGTTCTTACTTTTTCGTTGCAATTTGTTTTTGTTGCTTTCCAATATCCAACTTCAATTGCGCCAAACTCTCATAATGATTTGCCGAAATAACCGAATGCTTATCAATATGGCGAGGACCTTCGATTGTCCAATCGCTTACATTTTTCTTTTCAAATCTACATTCATTACAAATCCATTCTTCCGCTTCTCCCCATTTATCCTTACGCGATGTTACACGCAACACATCATCGCCCTTCAACCAAAGCGCAACTTTTCCTGAACATTTTGTACAGTTGCGATGAGCATCCATCGGTTTAGTAAACCAAACACGACTCTTAAATCTAAAAGTTCTATCTGTCAATGCACCCACAGGGCACACATCAATCACATTTCCCGAAAAATCATTATCAATCGCTTTCTCAATATAGGTGCTTATTTCAGAAGCATCGCCTCTAAACAACATTCCCTGATAACGATTATTTGTCAATTGGTCAGCAACCTTAATGCAGCGAAAACACATAATGCAGCGCGTCATATGCAACTTAATATATGGACCAATGTCAATCAAATTAAATGTTCTGCGTTTAAAATCATAACGTGTTTTTGCCAAACCGTGCTCATAGCCCAAGTCTTGCAAATGACATTCTCCCGCTTGGTCACACACAGGGCAATCCAACGGATGATTAATCAACAAAAACTCAACTACACCTTTTCTTGCATCTAATACTTCAGGCGAAGTAATATTTACCACTTCCATTCCATCCATCACCATTGTTCTACAACTTGCTACTGGCTTTGGCATTGGACGAGGGTCTTTCTCCGAACCTTTTGTAACTTTTACAATGCAAGTACGGCAATAGCCTCCGCTTGTTTTCAATTTTGAATAATAACACATTGTAGGCGGTGCCACTTTAGCATCCACACCCACTTGTGTGTCCACAATCATTCGAGCCGCCTGAAGAATGGTTGTTCCATCAGCCACTTCTATCGTATGTCCATCTATCGTTACTTTAGGCATTGTTTATTTTTGTCAATAATGATTTTATTTAAAATATATAGGCAAATTGTATTGTACTCGTTTTTTCTCTCCCGCCTGCTCTCCCGGAATCCAGTTTGGCATATTTTTTATAACTTTCATTGCCTCTTCATCACATGATTTACAATCTTTTACTCCTCTTAATACCTTAATATCCGAAATTGAGCCATTTTCATTAATAACAAAAGTAAGGTAACAGGTTCCTGTTATTCCTGCATCCTTTTCTTTTTGAGGAAAATTTAAGTTTTTTCTAATGAATTCTTTTCTTTTTATTTCCCCTCCTACATATTCTGGCATTTTTTCAACCATAGAGTAAATTGGTCTTTGTGGAACATAATTAATGTTTTCAGACACATTTACCTTGTCTGGATTTTTTTCAATATAATTAATCCCAGAAGGCACAGAGTCTCTACCTTGAGAAAACAAGAAAGAACTATTTAATAATAATATGCAACAAATGTTTTTTTTCATTCAATAATTACTTATGCTCCCGCCAATTGATGAACTGAATAATAATGTTTAACATCTTTAATCCCTTTCGGATTATTTATATATTCTTCAAATTCTTTTCGGAAATGACGAATTGCGCTTGCCACAGGCCAAGCCGCAGCATCGCCTAAAGGACAAATAGTATTTCCTTCAATTTTCCTTTGAATATCCCAAAGCAAATCAATATCACTTGGTTTGCCATGTCCTTCCACAATTCGGTGAAGAATTTTTTCCATCCAACCTGTTCCTTCGCGGCAAGGAGAACATTGTCCGCAACTTTCGTGATGATAGAAGCGTGCAAATGTATAAAGGTTTTTTACAATACTTGTTGTTTCGTCATACACAATAAATCCGCCTGAACCAAGCATAGTGCCTGACACAAATCCACCTTCGCTCAAACTTTCGTAACTCATCAAGCGAGGTTCTCCTTTATCATTTTTCAAAATCAATTCAGCTGGCAATATTGGTACAGAACTTCCTCCTGCAACTACTGCTTTTAATTTTCTCCCATTAATAATACCTCCACAATATTCTTCCGAATAAATAAATTCTTCTACAGGCAATCCCAATTCAATTTCATAAACACCAGGTTTATTAATATGTCCAGAGGCAGATATTAATTTTGTACCTGTACTTCTACCAATACCAATTTTAGCATATTCATCGCCACCCATCATCACAATAGGGCAAACGGCCGCAATCGTTTCCACATTATTCACCACAGTTGGGCAACCATACAAACCAGCAATAGCCGGGAAGGGAGGTTTAATACGAGGGTTTCCTCTTTTGCCTTCCAATGATTCTAATAGTGCAGTTTCTTCACCACAGATATAAGCACCGCCACCAACTTGCACGTAACAATCGTGGCTAAAATCAGTACCTAAAATATTTTTTCCCAATAATCCTGCTGCGTAAGCTTCATCAATAGCGGCTTCCAATATACGTGCAACATAAAAATACTCTCCTCTAATATAAATGTAAGATGTTTTAGCTCCCAATGCATACGAAGAAGTTATCATTCCTTCAATCAAAGCGTGAGGAATTTTCTCCATCAAATACCTATCCTTGAAAGTTCCTGGTTCGCTTTCGTCCGCATTACAAACCAAGTAGCGCTCCACACCTTCTGGCTTTGCCAGGAAGCTCCACTTCATTCCTGTAGGGAAACCTGCGCCACCTCTACCTCTCAAGCCACTCTTCTTTACCTCCTCTACCACATCATTCGGAGTCATTGATTTCAATGCTTTTTCTACAGAAGCATAGCCCCCGTGTTGGCGGTACACATCCAAGGTATGGATGTTTGGTACTTTGTCGTTATGTATTAAAAGTTTTTTGCTCATTATAAATTTACTTAAACCCAATCGGGTTTCTTTTCTTCGTTTCTGATTTTTTCTTCTCTGCAACAATCAATTCGGGTTGCTGTAGTAAAAAATTTATTACCTCGTTAATGTTTTCAATTTTTGTATTAAACTTTGCTTCCAATTCGTCAATTCTTTCTTGTAAGAGCTCAAAATTATTTTGGTATTGTTTTAGTAAAATAAACGCATCCACAATTGCAATGCTTGTTTTTATTGCTGTTTCGCTTCTCAATACTGCCGAAAGCATCGTTATTCCGTGTTCCGTAAAAGCATAAGGCAACTTTCTCAATCCCATCTTTTCACGATTGGATGTCCCAAATTGGGATATCCAATTTCTTAATTCTTCTTTTGTGAATTGAAACATGTATCTTTCAGGAAATCGTTTAATGTTTCTTTTAACAGCCCTAACTAATATTCTTGTTTCCACTCCATACAATTCAGCCAAATGAAAATCAATCATAACACGATGTCCGCGTACCTCAACTATTTTTTTCTGAATTATTTGTAATTCCATTCTTTAATTCATTTGGATATCACAATATGTGATTTCTATTTTTCTTTTTTGATATCCAAATTTGTGATATCAAACATTTCTCACTTTTCTTTTAACTTTATAATGTATTCTTATAATCCATATCTGTATAACTTCTTTGCTTACCTGCATTTCTGTATTCCTCAAGCAAAGCATCTACTTTCTCCATCGTCAAATTTTCGTGATAAGATGCTCCACATTGCAACATTGGTGCACTTCCACAACTTCCTAGGCACTCTACTGTTTTTATGGTAAACAATCCATCTTTAGTTGTTTCACCTTCTTTAATGCCTAATTTCTTTTCTAAATGTTTTACCACATCCTCTGCACCACGTGTCCAGCAGCTGGAAGTACGGCACACCTCCAACAAACATTTTCCAACCGGTTTCAAATTATACATCGAATAAAACGATGCCACTTCATATACCTCAATTGGTTTAATGTTAAGAATAGAAGCCACATAATCCATTGTTTCGGGACTCAACCATCCACCAAACTCCGCTTGGGCAATATGCAATATAGGTAACAATGCACTCTTATGCTTTCCTTCCGGATATCGCTTAATCATCTTGTGAACCAAAGCAAGCGTTTCTTCGTTAAATTTTATTTCCTTACTCATTTTTAATTTTTCAAATTACTTTATGCATCCAATTCTCCTGCTATCACATTCATACTACTCATTGTTAAAATTGCATCACTCAAAAATGTTCCTTTTATCATTTCGGTATATGCTTGATAATATATGAAGCAAGGTCTGCGAATGTGCATTCTATAAGGTGTTCTGCCGCCATCGCTAATTAAGTAAAAACCTAATTCGCCATTGCCACCTTCTACACACTGATATACCTCACCAGCAGGAATTTCAGACTCGCCCATTACAATTTTGAAATGGTAAATCAATGCTTCCATATTGTTATATACTTCTTCCTTTGGAGGAAGCACATATTCGGGAACATTGGCTTGAAAAACTCCAGCAGGCTCATTCTTTACCTTTTCAATAGCTTGTTTTATGATACTCAAACTTTGCCACATCTCTTCTTCACGCACCATAAAACGGTCGTACGTATCGCCTTGGGTACCCAAAGGAATAGTAAAATCAAACTCTTCGTAAGATGAATACGGATTCATTACACGCACATCGTAATCTACTCCCGCAGCACGAAGGTTAGGTCCTGTAAAGCCATACTCCAATGCTTTTTCGGCAGATATAGGTCCGCAATTAATTGTTCTATCCATAAAAATGCGGTTGCGCATCAATAGGTTTTCAAACTCTTTTAGTTTGTCTGGAAATTCTTTTATAAATTTATCTAACAAAGCCCAAGCTTTTGGAGAGAAATCTCTTTCCAATCCTCCAATTCGCCCAATATTAGTGGTTAAACGCGCGCCACACAATTCTTCGAATATATCGTAAATACTTTCTCGTTGTTGAAAGATGTAAAGGAAGCCAGTCATAGCTCCTGTATCTACACCTATTACACTGTTACAAATAATATGGTCGGATATACGAGCCAATTCCATTATTATCACACGCAAATACTGAACTCGTTTTGGAATTTCAATCTTTAACAATTTTTCAACAGTAAGATGCCAACCCATATTGTTGATTGGCGATGAACAGTAATTTAATCGGTCTGTTAAAATTGTTATTTGATAGTACGGGCGGTGCTCTGCAATCTTTTCGAATGCACGGTGAATATAACCTACGGTAGATTCGCCTTCAACGATAATTTCGCCATCCATCTTCAACACGTTTTGAAAAATACCGTGCGTAGCGGGATGCGTTGGTCCAAGATTAAGAGTGGTGTACTCTTTTTCTATAATGTCTGTTGTTGTGTGTTTTTCTTTACTCATTTAATTCACAAAAATTATCGTCCAAACATTTTATCGTCTTTGTCTTCTCGTGTTCCGTCTTCCAAAGGAAATTCTTTTCGCATTGGAAAAGCAACCATATCATCTACATTTAAAATGCGTTTTAAATTTGGATGCCCTTTAAATATTATTCCGAAAAAATCATATTCCTGACGCTCCATCCAATTTGCTGTTGGAAACAATGTAGTAACCGTAGGGACTTGCGCATCGTTGATACTAAAAAATGTTTTTAATCGAATGCGATTGTTTTTAGGCATATTGTGAAGTTGATACATTACTCCTAACTCTTGCCCCGCATTTGAAGGATAATGCAACCCACACATTGTTGTTAAAAAAGTATATCCTTCGTCTTCTTTTAAATATTGCAATACATCATAAATTGCCTCTCTTTTTATTACAAAAACAGGAAAATCATAGTGTTGCTCTGAAGATATAATTGCATCTCCAAACTTTGCTTTTAATTTTTCTTCCACACTATTTAATAAGGTTTGCTCCATAATTATTCTATTCCATATTTCGCCAACATTTCTTTGTATTCTGGCGTATCTCTTCTTCTAATTGATTCTGATTTTACTAATTCTTGAATGTGTAAAATGCCCTCTAATACTTGCTCTGGTCGTGGCGGACAACCTGGTATGTAAACATCAACAGGAATAATTCGGTCAATGCCTTGCAATACGCTATATGTGTCAAACACGCCACCACTCGATGCGCAGGCTCCCATTGACAATACCCATTTTGGCTCTGCCATCTGCTCATATACTTGACGAAGAACTGGTGCCATTTTTTTGGAAATTGTTCCCATTACCATTAATAAATCGGCTTGACGAGGTGAAAAACTTAAGCGCTCTGCTCCAAAGCGTCCTAAATCATAGGTAGAAGCCATTGTTGCCATAAATTCTATTCCACAACAAGATGTGGCAAAAGGCAGTGGCCACAAAGAATTTGCTCTTGCCATGCCAACTACTTTGTCAATGCTTGTTGCAAAAAAGCCTGGTCCTTCAATTCCGGGAGGCGCTGTTGCAATTTCTATTTTCGATTTTTGTATTGTGCTCATTTTGTTTTTTAAAGAATTTTTTTATTCCCACTTCAGTGCTCCTTTTTTAATGATGTAATAAAAGCCCACCAACAAGAATGCAACAAACGTAAGCATTTCAATAAATCCTAACAATCCAAGTTGTTTAAAGTTTACAGCCCAAGGATACATAAATATTACTTCCACATCGAATAGCACAAAAAGAATTGCTACTAAAAAATATTTTATAGAAAAGGGAATTCGAGCATTGCCTTGCGATTCTATTCCACATTCAAATGTATCTTCTTTGATTTTTGATTTTCTTTTTGGTCCTAACAAATGTGTTACAACCATTGTGGTTACTACAAATCCAAGGGCAACAACAAACATTAAAGCTATAGGAAGAAAATCAATTGGCGTACTTGCTGCTGGCATAATGATTTTATTTTTGTTTTCGACTTCAATTTTAGGTATTTCTTTTTAATTAGCCATGTTTTTTTTGAGAAATTTTTTAATCTTTTTGTTTTTGGGGTTCTCTTGAATTTTTGTTGTATTTTTTTGTTTGCATAGAAAAACTATTTTTGCAGCTGCTAATTTTTTTATAAAATATTATTATGAAAACTGTTGATGATTTTAATTTTTCTGGACAAAAGGTTTTGATTCGCGTAGATTTTAATGTGCCGTTAGATGCTAATTACAATGTAACTGATGATACACGCATTCGTGCTGCGTTGCCAACAATTAACAAAATTTTATCTGGAGGAGGTGCGGTGATTTTAATGTCGCACTTGGGAAGACCTAAAGACGGACCAACAGAAAAATATTCGTTGAAACACATTGTAAATCATTTGAGCAAATTATTAAACAAACCCGTTTTGTTTGTGAATGATTGTATTGGAGCGGAAACAAAAAATGCAGCAAACACTTTAAAATCAGGGGAAATATTACTGTTAGAAAATTTACGTTTTTATAAAGAAGAAGAAAAAGGTGATGAAAATTTTGCAAAACAACTTTCCGAACTGGGAACTTTTTATGTGAACGATGCGTTTGGAACAGCGCACAGAGCACACGCTTCAACAGCTATTGTTGCTAAATTTTTTCCAACCAACAAATGTTTTGGTTATGTAATGAGTGGCGAATTGGCAAGTGTTGACAAGGTGTTGCACGATTCCGAAAAACCATTTACTGCTATAATGGGCGGAGCAAAAGTTTCTGATAAAATTTTAATTTTAGAACAACTTATTAATAAAGCAAACAATATTATTATTGGTGGAGGAATGGCTTTTACATTTGTGAAAGCACAAGGTGGAAACATTGGTAAATCGTTGGTGGAAGAAGATAAATTACAAACCGCTTTAAATATTTTGAACGATGCAAAAGCAAAAGGCGTAAATATTTATATTCCTGTGGATAGCATTATTGCTGATAATTTCGCTAATGATGCCAACAAAAAAACGGTTGATATAAAAAATATTCCAGACGGTTGGATGGGATTGGATATTGGACCTGCAACAGAAAAAATATATGCAGATGTAATTGCAAACTCAAAAACAATTTTGTGGAACGGACCGATGGGCGTATTTGAAATGAGTTCGTTTGAACACGGCACCAAAGCTGTTGCTGATGCAATTGTTACAGCAACAAAAAAAGGCGCATATTCTTTAATTGGTGGTGGCGATTCGGTTGCTGCAATCAACAAATATAATTTAGCAAACGATGTTTCTTATGTTTCTACAGGCGGTGGTGCTTTGCTCGAATATATTGAAAGCGGAAGCCTTCCTGGTGTTGATGCAATAGAAAAGTAATATTATTCCAATGGCTCGTAAAGCCCATAAATAAAAGGAGAGCTTGTTGTTGCTTCTATTTTAATTGGGCTTACGTTTATATTTTTTTTGTCTCTATTCCAAACATAAATTTTTATTTCTGCTTTCGGATGTTTTTGCAAATCAAGCCCAGCCAAAAGTTGCGAAACGTAGATTTTGCAAGTGCTATCGGTTGCGCTGGCAAACCATTTATATTCTGAACCTCTCCACGATAAAGATTCATTTCCATCTTGAATTGACATTACTAACACGGGGTTTACGCTGCTGTCTTTCGCAGAAATTTCTGCACTAACATTTACAATGCTGTAGCTAGACTTGACAATTTTTAATAATTTTTTGGAAAATGCGGGTCCGTATTCTTGTGTGCTGTCAATGGTTATAGCAGGGTTTGTTTTTTCAAAAATGGTGTTTTCAAAAATTTCTTTCGTGGGTTTTTCTTTTGCAAAACAGTAAAACGAATACGTAAATCCTTCTTCCTTTTTAAAAACATACGGATATTTTTCTTTGATAATTTTCAAGTACTCCAAAGGCAAATTTCCTGCAACAAAATAATTTGTTTGCTGTTTGTTTACAAATGCTCGAAAAGCTTTATTGTCAGGGTTTTCGTCAAATGAATTAAAAAATACAAAATCGAATTTTCTATTGTATTTTTTGAAATAATGTTCTTTAAAATAAGGGGGAATCATCAATTCGATGGTTGCATTTTTTTCGTTTCCAATTTCATCCAACACTTTAAATGTATTTGTAATTTCTTGTTGATAGGGCTGTTTGTAAAAAATCTGAAAATGTTTTCGAGTAAAAACAAGCGAAAAAATACCAATCACCAAAACAGCAGAAATAACAAGTGTTTTCAGCTTGTTGTTCATTTCTTCGGTTAATGAAAACAAAAACAATAGAAAAAATGGAAACACAAAAATGAGTGTAGAATATTGCAACACAGGATTTATTTTAATCGAATAAAAATATCCAATAGCATACATCAATAAAAACCAAAGCAAGGCAACAACACGAAATTTTTGTTGTGATTTTATGGCTGATGATGACTTTACAATTCCATAAATTAACAACGCAAGTACAACAAAATACATCGCATACGAAAAATGAAATGTGTATTTTATAAACGTGTAAAGCCAATCGGGCGAAGGTTTAGAAAGCCAACCACCTTCTCCTCCTACTCCACCTTTGTTTAGTTGATAAAAGAAAATTTGTAAATGCGGAATGTATAAAACAAAAATTGCAATGGCAGCAAAAATGTATTTTTTCCAGTTGTATTTTGAAAGAAAAAATAATCCGGTAAAGCCCACAATTACGGCAAACAACAAAGCAAAATGATGGTCGTAAGCACAAAGCACAGCAGATAAAATATAGCCAATTAGCCATTTGTTTTTTTTCTCTTCAGCAAACAAAAAATTACTCCAAGACCAAACCATTATCAACGAAAAAAACAAACCGCTGATGTATGGACGAGCAATTTGACTATACATTATAAAATATTGTGTTGCCGCCATAAACGCAGAAACAATAAGCGCTACAGAGCTATTAAACCAAAATTTTCCAATTTTAAAAACATAAAAAATAGACAACAAACCACAAATAATAAACGGAAACTTTACAAACATTTCGTTTGTTCCAAACGCCTTTACCCAAAAACACAAAAACACCTGAACGCCCACAGGATGACCATCTACACGAGCTCCTTTGGCAATCATTTCGGAAAACGAAGAAAAATTTGTTCGGGCTAATGCACTTAATTCATCGTGCATATAGGGCATTTCGGAAAAATTCCAAAAACGCAAAACACCAGCAACAAGAATAATTACAAAAAGTAAAATGCTATCGATTGGGCGTTGTTGTGCTTTTATCATTTTTTGTACAACAATTTTAGACTGGCATTTTCTTGTTTTGTCATTTCTGCTTTTGCAAGTTTTGTTTTGTCTTTGTAGCCAAGCAAATGCAACACTCCGTGAATAATTACACGATGCAATTCTTCTTCAAACGATTTAGAAAATGTTGTCGCATTTTCTTTTACTCTTTCTATGCTAATAAAAATATCGCCTGAAATGGCTTTGCTTGCTGACTCTTGCGAATAATCAAAAGTAATAATGTCGGTAAGCGTGTTGTGATTCAAATAGTGTTTATTGATTTCCAACAAATAATTATCTGAACAAAAAATAAAATTAAGTTCTCCTGTTTTGTGTTTCTTTTTTTCAATGGTGTTTACAATCCATTGTTTGAGAAGCGTTTTGTTTTTTACTGTAAATTTTAAATCTTGATTGTGAAAGTTTATCATAGAGCAAATGTAAAAAAGCTTTTGATTCTTTTTAAATTGTTTATTTTTGAAGTAAATAAAAACCAAATGAAGCATTTTCTTTTTTTATTTCTCTCCATTGGCACAACTGTTTTTGCCCAAGAACAACCAACGGCAATACCAAACAATGATTTCAAGAAAATACAAATTGGAATAAACGTTTCGCCTGATTATTGTTTTAGAACTTTAAAAAACAATAATGGAAGCTCTTCGGCTGATGCTGTTATAGAGATGAGAAATAAATACGAGGCAGCAAAACCTGGTTTTACTGCGGGACTAAATTTTGTTTTTAATTTGAAACAAAAATTTGGAATTGAAATGGGAATACAATTTTCTAACAAAGGCTACAAAGAAACGATTGATAATTTGACTTTCGGCTCTGCTATTGACCCACGCAGAGGTTTTGTTTATAGCACAACAGGAAAACCATTAACAGAGATAATATTTACTTATAATGATTATTACATTGATGTTCCGGTGAAAGCAAATTTTGTTTTTGGAAAAAAGAAATTGCGCGCCATTGCAAGCCTTGGCATTGTTGCAAATTTTTTCATAGAAGAAACAATAATAACAACCAAAAAATATGCTGATGGAACAAAAGATAACAACAGCCAAAAATCAACTGACGATTATAATAAATTTAATCTCTCGCCAATGGTAAGCTTTGGTGTTGATTGGAAACTCAGCAGCAAAAGCAGTTTGAGAATAGAACCTGTTTTTAGATATGGTGTTTTAAAAATAATTGACACGCCCGTAACTGCTTACCTTTGGAACACTGGGTTAAACATTGCTTATTACTTTGGAGTAAAATAATTTTATTGTTTTGCTAAAAACAATAAGCGCTAATTCACAATTAAAACCACGATTGGATTTATTTGGGAGCGCGCAAAACAGACAATCACTTGCATTTTGAAATAAACACATTATCTTTGATACTATCATTTGATACTATCAACAATTAAAAAAGTGAAACCACCATACAAAATAACGGGTAAAATTTTAAAGTTAGTTGCTTCCATTTCAGAGAAAATTGGAGAAGTAAATTCAGCGCATTTGAATAAACCGCCAACAGAACTCAGAAAGAAAAATAGGATTAAAACTATTCATTCATCCCTTGAAATTGAAGGTAATACCTTAACGATTGAACAAATAACTGCAATTCTTGAAAACAAAAAAGTGGTTGGACCCAAAAAAGATATTTTGGAAGTTAAAAATGCCATTGCCGTTTATGACTATTTGGATAAATTAAATCCGTATAAATTTGACTCGTTCTGTGAAGCACACGGAATATTAATGAACGGATTGATAGAATCAGCAGGCAAACTTAGAAGTAAATCGGTTGGAATTGTTAAAGGCTCTAAAGTTGCGCATATTGCGCCACCAAGCGATATGCTTAAACCCCTTATGAATAATTTGTTTGATTATTTAAAAAATGATGATGATTTAGTTTTAATTAAAAGTTGTGTGTTTCACTATGAAATGGAATTTATTCATCCGTTTATTGATGGAAATGGTAGAATGGGGAGGTTGTGGCAAACTTTGATTTTAAAAAATTCGTATCCTGTTTTTGAATATTTACCAATTGAGAGTTTAATAAAAGAGCGCCAAAACCAGTATTATGAATCACTTGGAACGTCTGATAATACAGGAGAATCTACTGTTTTTATTGAATTTATGCTTGAAATTATTTTTGAATCGTTAAAGGAATTACTAACGATTCAAAATGTTAGTTTAACAAATATTGATAGATTAAATCTTTTTAAATCAAACGCCAAATTGGACTATTTCACACGCAAAGAATACTTGAAAAGTTTTAGAGAAATATCATCAGCTACTGCAAGTAGAGATTTGAAATTTGCAGTTGAAAACGGATTAATTGAGAGGCTTGGAGATAAAAATACAGCGAGATATAAATATAAGTAAAAACAAAATTGATGTTTTGATTTTTTTTCAATAGTTTTACTTGCTATTAAAATTTTTTTTTGACACAGTTTAAATTTCACCGCGCTAATTTAATAAATGCAAATATCTACGGACTTATATCTTGATGATTGTAAAACGCAATTAAAAAAATTACCAACAAATTCTATTGATTTAATTGTAACCTCTCCTCCTTACGCAGACCAACGTAAAAGCACCTATGGCGGAATACACCCAGATAAATATGTAGATTGGTTTTTACCTATATCTGAACAACTTTTGCGAGTTCTTAAACCCGATGGAACTTTTATTTTAAACATAAAAGAGAAAGTTGTAGAGGGAGAAAGAAGCACTTATGTTATGGAATTGATTATTGCAATGCGTAAGCAGGGCTGGTTGTGGACGGAGGAGTTTATTTGGCATAAGAAAAATAGTTTTCCTGGAAAGTGGTCTAATCGCTTTCGTGATTCGTGGGAAAGGTTATTACAATTCAACAAAGACAAGCACTTCAATATGTATCAAGACGAAGTGAAGGTTCCCATTGGTGATTGGGCAAAGGGAAGGTTAAAAAATTTAAGCGCAACTGACAAGATAAGAGATAACGCAAAAAACGGAAGTGGTTTTGGTAAAAATGTTTCCAATTGGGTTGGCAAAGAAACTGTTTTTCCAACCAATGTTTTACATTTAGCAACAGAATGTAATAATAAAAACCATAGCGCTGCTTTTCCTGAAGAGCTACCCGAGTGGTTTATAAAACTTTTCACAAAAGAAAACGATACTGTTCTTGACCCTTTTATGGGTTCGGGAACAACAATTAAGGTTGCCACCAGAATGAAAAGAAATTCTATCGGGATTGAAATAATTCCTGAATATTATAAAATGGTTGAAGACCAATTAAAACCCGTAGAATTATATTTGTTAGAACCAAAAGTAAAATATGAAAAAGCTAAACCTAAAGGACGTAACGGAATACGTGGAACAAAACATAGGAACATTCCATCAAAAGCGTATTAAAAGTCTTGACAGTTTAAAACTATCACAAGTTCTTAAACGCAAGAATCCTTACCTATTCAAAGCCAAGTATGTTTTGACTGCAGATGAAATCATTCGTGGAATTGTTGATGCACACATATCTTCAAACGAGGAAACAATATTTGGCGATTGGTTAGAAGGGCTTGCAATTTTTATTAATGGTAAAGTTTATAGTGGTCGCAAATCGGGTATTACCGGTATTGACCTTGAGTTTGACAGCAACGGAATAAGAAACATTGTAACAATAAAATCAGGTCCAAACTGGGGAAATAGTTCTCAAATTAAAAAAATGATTTCCGATTTTAAAACAGCCAACAAAACTTTAAGAACAAGCAATTCTAAACTTAATATAATTGCTGTTAATGGTTGTTGTTATGGAAAAGACAACAAACCAGACAAGGGCGATTATTTCAAGTTCTGCGGACAAAAATTTTGGGAGTTTATTTCGGGGGACAAAAATCTTTTTATTTCTATCATTGAACCTCTTGGACATAAAGCCAAAGAAAAGAATGATGACTTTATTAAGTCTTACTCAAAGATGTTAAACAAATTTACTTTAGACTTTGCAAAAGAGTTTTGTAAAACAAATGGCGAAATTGATTGGAATAAATTAGTTCAATATAATTCTGGCTCCATATAAGCTTTAGGATTCTTTGCGCTTTTTTAACTTTAATTACAATTATTATTTACAAATTAATCAAACAAAAAATGAAAAATTATTCACAAAAAAAACAATTTTTTCTCGCCACATTTTTTATTTTTTGTTTTTTATTTTTTTCCACAAATAGCGCATCCGCTCAAAAAAAAGCAAAAGAACAAAAGCCACTCTTGTGGGGAAAAATATTTATAATTGAGTTTATGGAATTTGATAAAAACAAGGATACGCTTTACACTCCTGATGAACTTTTTTTTAGATTAGGAAAACTTAATTCTGGTTATATGTTGAGAGAGCGAAATTTTATAGAAAGCCCTTATACAGCAACTGTTGATTCAACATCGGGTACAAAAACAATTGTCTTTGAATGTGAATCGAAAAATATTTATGGTGATGTGCTCAAGTGGTCGGGAAAAGTTGCAGATGGAATAA
>JAYTXX010000068.1:0-22598 GCA_043742725.1 Bacteroidota bacterium
CTGCAACGGAAAATATTTTTGAAATCGAAAAAAACATTATTGGAGTTATTCATTTTGCAGCATTCAAAGCCGTTCCCGAATCGGTAAGTAACCCACACAAATATTACTCAAATAATATTAATTCGTTATTAAATGTATTAGAATGTTGTTTGAAGTTTAACATTCAAAATTTTATTTTTTCTTCTTCTTGTTCTGTTTATGGAAATATCACTTCATTGCCAGTGAAAGAAGATACCATTTTTAGCAAAGCCGAATCGCCTTATGCATATACAAAGCAAGTAGGTGAAGAAATTATAAAGGATTATGCAAAGGCAAATTCTAACTTAAACACAATTGCATTACGTTATTTTAATCCGGTAGGAGCTCATGTTTCTGGGTTAATTGGCGAAGACCCAATTAATAAACCAACCAGCCTTGTACCTGTAATTACACAAACTGCTATTGGCAAAATAAAACAAATGAGTGTGCACGGAACAGACTATTCCACACGCGATGGTTCGTGCATTAGAGATTACATACACGTTACAGATATTGCCATTGCTCACATCAAAGCCTTGAATTACATTATTGATAAAAAACAAAAAAGTAATTTTTCGATTTTTAATTTAGGAACAGGAAATGGAGTAAGTGTTTTGGTAGCGTTACAATCATTTGAAAAAATTTCGGGAATAAAACCAAATTATGTAATCGGTGCAAGAAGAGAAGGTGATGTTGAAGCAATTTATTCTGAAACTACAAAATCAAAAAATGAACTTGGATGGGAAACAAAATATTCATTAGATGAAATGATGGAAACCGCTTGGAAGTGGGAATTGGAACTAAATTCTGAAAAATAATTTTATTCCATTTTTGTTACTTTTTTATTCTTCATAAAATAATTTAAAACAATTAGTGTACTCAAAAACTCTGGTAAAAAGGCTATTTTAAATCGTACTAATGCTCCAAAATTTGAGGTAGATAAACCAACAATTAGTGCAAATAAAATTGAATACGACAAGCAAAATAAAATAAGCGGATTATCAAACAAAATTTTCAATAGTCTTCCAAATCGTATTCGTAGTAATATCAACAAAGTTAATGCTAGATACACCAAATTTTCCAAGCCAGAAAGAACCATAACAATATTTCTTGGTTCCCAAATAAATGGACGATATAAACCAGCAACAAGGGCTGCAGGAGCAACACTCATTGCTCCAGAAACGGTAGGCTCGTATGTGCCTATATCAAAAGAACTCCCTTTGTATTCTACACGTTTTAAATCTGTCTGCTTTATAGACGCTTCATTAATTAAATCTTTAATATCAAAATCGCCAATGGTAGATAATAAAGCATAGCCACCACCAAAACTTATAATATAAACAAAAGGTATAAAAGAATATTTTATTAATTTGTTTTTCATTTTTACAATCTTATCGTAAACAACCCAAATAATAACACCAGGAAGCAAAGCAAATAAGATGTAGGGTTTAATACTATAAATTATAAATCCACTTAAGAACATGATTAATACGTATTTATTTCTTTTGTTTTTAATAATAAAAGCATTGTATAACGAATAAATAAACCAGCAAGATGCAGATAATGTAACAGTATCTTTTAGCATTCCCGAACCCCAAAAAACAACTGAAGGCAGAAACAAAATAGATAAGGCTAAATAAGATTGTATTTTTTTATACATACTTCCAAAAACCAAAAATAAACGCCACATACCAGTGAACGAAACCCAAGAAAGTAGTATGGTTGCAAGCACATAACTTTGAAAAGAAAAAAACATAAAAGGAACTAACATTTTAACAAGAAAAGATGTCTTAGGTTCAAAAAACATATAAGGCCAAGGATAACCCGTTGTTCTTCCATCAAACAAATAAAAATTTTCAGCAGAACTTTTTTCTACCATTACTTTTAAAAATGCCGAAGGTTTTTCCATCATTAAATTTGTGAAAGCTCTTGACGATTCAAAATAAGAAATTGTATCACCACCTTTGTAAACAAATATATATACCAAACAAAATGCAACCGCACCAACAACCTTTACTAAAACTGCACGAGTATAATATTTATATAAAGGATTTTCTTTCTCATTTTTTTTTTGAATATAAAATGAAATAGCCATAATGATAAAAATATAAACAGGAAATGCCAAATACTCCGTTAAGGTAAGATTATCAATATACCCGTAATTTTTAATTTCATTCATCTTAAAATAGCAGGAAGTGTTTTTTTCAAAAGTAAAATTTTTAGTTGAATAAAATCTATAAAATGTTTACTAATAAAAAGCCGACTCCATCTCTTTCAAACAAAGGCATTAATTAGTAACTTTACCTCAACTATTTATTCATTTATGCAACAAAACATTGTGATTGATATTGAGGCAGAAAAAAAAGAAATTCTAAAACGCTATCGTGCTTTACTTCGTGCTTGTAGAAGAACACTTGAAAAAGGTGATAAATTACTTATTCGTAAAGCATTTGACATTGCTTTAGAAGCGCATAAAGATATGCGCAGAAAATCGGGTGAACCTTATATTTATCATCCAATTGCTGTTGCTCTCATTTGTGCCGAAGAAATTGGTTTAGGAACAACATCTGTAGTGTGTGCATTGTTGCACGATGTGGTAGAAGACACCGATTTAACACTTGACGATATTCGTGGACTATTTGGTGAAAAAGAAGCGAAAATTATTGATGGATTAACAAAAATTTCGGGAGTATTTGATCAAGGCTCATCTTTACAAGCCGAAAATTTCAGAAAAATGCTACTCACACTTTCAGATGATGTGCGAGTAATTTTGATAAAACTTGCTGATAGATTGCATAATATGCGCACACTCGAAAGTATGAAGCGCGAAAAACAATTGAAAATTGCTTCCGAAACATTATACTTGTATGCCCCGTTAGCACACCGTTTGGGACTAAATGCTATAAAGACTGAATTGGAAGATTTAGGTTTGAAATTTACCGAGCCAGAAGTTTATAATGATATTCAACAAAAATTAAAAGAAGGTGAACCCGAACGCAAAAAATTCATCACTAAATTTATTATTCCAATAAAAGAAATTTTAGAAGAACAAGGTTTGAAGGCAAATATTATTGGTCGCCCAAAATCAATTTATTCTATCAATAATAAAATAAAAACAAAAGGAGTTTCGTTTGAAGAAATTTTTGATTTGTTTGCAATTCGCATCATCATTGACACTCCGCAAGAAAAAGAAAAAGCAGATTGTTGGCGAGTATATTCAATCGTTACTGATTTTTATCATCCAAGTCCGGAACGATTGCGTGATTGGATTTCAACTCCAAAAGCAAATGGCTATGAAAGTTTGCATGCAACAGTGATGGGACCTGAAGGAAAATGGGTAGAAGTTCAAATTCGTACCATGCGTATGGATGAATTGGCAGAGAAAGGATATGCTGCGCATTGGAAATACAAAGACAGCGCAAACGAAACACAACTAGATGATTGGATTAGAAAAATTCGTGAAATGCTTGAAAATCCTCAAGAAAATGCACTTGAGTTTTTAGATGATTTTAAATTAAATCTTTTTGCCGAAGAAATTTTTGCATTCACTCCAAAAGGTGAAATGAAAACATTGCCAATAAATGCAACTGCTTTGGATTTTGCATTTGAAATTCATACTAAAGTTGGAGAAAAATGTATTGGAGCAAAAGTGAATCACAAATTGGTTCCCTTGAGTTATAAATTAAAAAGTGGCGACCAAATTGAAATTCTAACTTCCAGCAAACAAACACCAAAAGAAGATTGGCTTAGCTTTGTGGTTACTGCAAAGGCAAAAGCAAAAATTAAAAATGCTTTAAAAGAAAATAGAAAAAAAATTGCAGAAGATGGAAGAGAATTACTTGAACGAAAATTCAATCATTTAAAAATTGATTTCACTGTTCCAAATATTAATGAGCTTGTTACTTATTTCAAATTACCAAGTAGTCAAGAATTATTTTATCGTATTGCTGTTGGAAATATTGAGCTGAAACATTTAAAAGATTTTCGACAAGAACAAGGAAAAATTACCCACAAATTGGGGAACACAAAAAAAATTGATAGCGGAAAAACACTTGAACAACTTGTTACTGCAGCTCGTGGAAAATCTGATTTATTAGTAATTGGCGAAAATTTACAAAAAATAGATTACAAACTCTCTCCTTGTTGCAACCCAATTTCAGGTGATGATGTTTTTGGTTTTATTACCATCAACGAAGGAATAAAAATACATCGTGTAAATTGCCCAAATGCAGTTGCATTGTTATCAAACTATGCTTATCGTGTTGTAAAAGCAAAATGGACAAGTCAAGAATTAATTTCATTTCTTGCAGGAATTAAAATCAGTGGCATAGATGAAGTTGGTTTAGTAAATAATATCACAAAAATAATTTCTAACGAGTTGAATGTAAATATGCGCTCCATCAGTTTTGATACTAATGATGGAACTTTTGAAGGTACTGTTATGGTTTTTGTGCAAGACACGAACCATCTTACAGAATTAATGAAAAAATTAAAAAAAGTAAACGGTGTGCTTAGCGTAACTCGTCTTGATAGCAACTAACGTAATGACCGAAATCATTTGTTAATAGTATTCTGATTTGAAAAAACAACGATACATTTACATTTATAAAAACTAAAAAAGCAAAACAATTTTTAAAATAAATTGTTTGAAAAATATATAACCATTAAAAAATAGTAGAATGACAACAGAAAAAATAGATGTGTTAGTTATAGGTGCTGGTCCAGCAGGAAGTATTGCGGCATCAATCGTTCACAAAAATGGATTGAGTGTTCGTGTAGTTGAAAAAATGCTTTTTCCACGTTTTGTAATTGGCGAAAGTTTATTGCCTCGCGTGATGGATCACTTAGAAGAAACGGGGCTTTTGGAAGATGTACAAGCTGCAGGATTTCAAAAAAAATTCGGAGCAAAATTTGTGATGGGCGATAAACTTTGTGATTTTAATTTTTCTGAAAAATTTACAAAAGGTTGGGATTGGACTTATCAGGTGCCACGTGCACAATTTGATAATGTGTTGGCGCAAGGAGTTATGAAAAAAGGCATCCCTGTTGACTTTGAAACCACCGTTACCGATATAAAATTTAATTCTGATGAATCTTCTATAACAACTGTTGAAGATAAAAACGGAAATAAAAAACAAATTGAAGCGAAATTTATAATTGATGCAAGTGGCTATGGACGAGTAATTCCTACAATGCTTGGATTAAACAAACAGTCAAGTTTTGACCCACGCAAAACGCATTTTACACATTTCAAAGATCCCAATCGCCCAGAAGGAACAGAAGGAAATCGTATTACCATTATTGTTCACAAAAAACAAGTTTGGATTTGGGTAATACCTTTTTCCAATGGAATTACATCAGTTGGTTTTGTTGGTGATCCTGAATTTTTCAAAAATTATCCTGAAGACTTTGAAGCGCGAATGCGCGCACTTGTTGCCGACAATGATACTCTTCGTGAACGATTCAAAAATCAAGAAATGGTGCTTGCACCGCGCACTATAGAAGGATATGCAATTACATCAACCAAATTTTATGGCAATGGATTTATAACCGCTGGAAATGCTACCGAGTTTCTCGACCCTGTATTTTCTTCAGGTGTAACATTTGCAATGGAATCGGGTTCTACTGCTGCAAAAATGGTTTGCAAAAAATTGAAAGGTGAAAAAGTAGATTTTCAAACCGAATATGTTGATTACATGATGCGTGGAATAAATACGTTCAGAACTTATGTAGAAACTTGGTACAATGGCGATTTGCATCAAATATTTTTTGCTGACAATCAAAATCCAGATATTAAAAAACAAATTTGTTCGGTATTGGCTGGTTATGTTTGGGATTTAGAAAATCCTTTTGTAAAAAAACACGACCGCTTGGTAAAAGGTCTTGCAGATTTTTTACGACTTCAAGAAAATCCAGTAACGTATTTATAACAAAAAAGCCCTAACAAAATTTAGGGCTTTTTTATGTAAACTATTTCGTGCTTTTTTATTTATTTAGTTTATAAACAAAACCCAAAACCAAACCACCTGCTGCTGCTGCATTTGTTTTAGCTGTTGGGTATAAAATTTTATCATTCAAATCCTGTCCTTCTGCATCAACTCCTTTCAAATCGGTAAAACTATACTGTAAACGTAAGCCAACAAGTATTCCAAAAGGACTATCTTTTCCTAAAGCAATGTTTGCTCCAAAGCCTAATACTGCTGAAAAGTAAGAGCTTGCATACTTTGATGTTACATCTTTTACATAAGTAGGATAACCACTTGCATTTGCAGTATATGTAACAGAAGAAACAGAAGTAAATTGCGGACCTATTTCAAGATAAACTCCTCCTTCACTTTTCAATTTAAAAAGTAATGGAATTTGAATTAGTTTTAAATCAGCATTGGAAGTATAATTAAGTGTACCTATTTTTCCTGAATATCCACCTTTGTGATTTCCATACAAAGCCTCAATACCAAAACCTACACGTCCAAAATAAGCATTGAATGCCACACCATAATTGAATCCCCACGCCATAGCCATGTTTTCTCTATCACCATAGTTAGAAACATTTTCATTTATCAACCAAGTAGAATTTGCCGAACCTTTTGCTTGAATTTCAAAAGTATTTGATTTACCTTTTGATTGAGAAAAAACCGAAATTGAAATGAGTGAGAATACACTCCATAAAATAATTTTTTTCATTTTAATTTGAATTAGTTAATTAATGTTGTTGTTAAAATTTGTAGCGTAATGTTAAGAAACGAATTTAAAAAATCAAATTATTTAACAAATAAGATAAAAAAATATCGACAAATTGCATTTTTTAAATGCTATAAATTTATAATGTCATTTAATAATTATCACAAATGATTTTAATTATCTTTGAAACATGTTAAACAATAAGTATTCGCTATGAAATTACTTGAAGGAAAAATTGCATTGATAACTGGTGCATCTCGTGGCATTGGAAGAGGCATTGCCTTGAAATTTGCTGAACAAGGTGCCAACATTGCATTCACATATTTATCATCTATTGAAAAAGGTGAAGCATTAGCAAAAGAATTAGAAGCTTTTGGTATAAAAGCAAAAGGATATCGATCCGATGCAGCTGATTTTAAAGCGGCTGAAGAATTGGTAAATACTGTTGTTGCCGATTTTGGAACAGTAGATATTTTGGTAAACAATGCAGGAATTACACGCGATACTTTATTAATGCGTATGAGCGAACAACAATGGGATGAAGTAATAAATGCAAATTTAAAATCTGTTTTCAATTTAACTAAAGCTGTACAAAAGCCTATGTTAAAGCAACGCAAAGGTTCAATTATTAATATGAGTTCAGTTGTTGGAATAAAAGGCAATGCAGGACAATCAAACTATGCAGCATCAAAAGCAGGAATTATAGGTTTTACAAAATCAATTGCGTTGGAATTGGGTTCGCGCAATATTCGTAGCAATGCTATTGCACCAGGATTTATTGAAACCGAAATGACTGAAGCACTTGATGAAAAAGTAGTAATTGCTTGGCGAGAAAGTGTTCCTTTGAAACGTGGAGGAACAGCTGAAGATGTTGCCAATACAACCTTATTTTTAGCATCGGATATGAGTGCTTATGTTACTGGCCAAGTAATAAATGTGTGTGGCGGAATGTTGACATAGACAATGAATATCGTTACAGAATATCCAATTTGGTTTTCCTTTTTTTGCATCATTGCAGGACTTGCTTATTCAAGTGTGCTCTATTTCCGTAATAAAAAACTCAACGAAATTTCTGTTTTTATTATTCGCTTGATTGCAATTTTTAGATTTGTGCTCATTACACTTCTTTCTTTCTTATTGCTTTCTCCATTATTAAAATCAATCAATCGTCAGGTTGAAAAGCCTATTATTATTATTGCTCAAGACAATTCCGAATCAATAAGTATTGGCAAAGATTCTTCTTTTTATAAAAAAGAATACAAACAAAATTTACAAAAACTGATTGATGAATTAAATGATAAATATGAAGTTCGCTCCTACTCTTTTGCTGATAAAATAAAGGAAGTAAATGGTATTGATTCTTTAAAATTTAATGAAAAACAAACCGATATTTCTTTACTATTTGATGAATTAGAAACACGTTATAGCAACAGAAATGTTGGCGCAATAATACTTGCAAGTGATGGTTTGTACAACAAAGGTTCAAATCCAATTTATAGTTCTGATAAAATAAAAACGCCTATTTACACAATAGCATTGGGCGATACAACGATAAAAAAAGATATTATTTTAGCAAAAGTTGAACACAATCGTATTGCTTATTTAGGAAATAAATTTCCAATAGAAATAGTTGTAAATGCAAAACAATTAAAAAGCAAAACCGCTACACTTACTGTAAAAAAAGGCAATGCAACATTATTTAGTCAAGCAATAAATTTTAACTCAGATGCTTTTGTAACTACAATTCCTGTACTGTTGGAAGCAAAAGAAGTTGGTTTGCAACATTACAAAATAAACATTAGTAGTTTGCCAGAAGAAATGACTGAAGCAAACAATACACAAGATGTTTTTATTGATGTGCTTGATGCAAGAGAAAAAATTTTAATACTTGCCGATGCGCCACATCCCGATATTGCTGCTATAAAGGAGTCGATTGAAGCAAATCAAAATTATGAAGTAGAAAGTTTTACAATTGATAATTTTGATATGCCATTAAAAAAATACAATCTCATTATTCTTTATCAATTGCCAAAAGCAAACAATACTGCAACAAAAATTTTGAATGAAATAAATGTTTCCAATATTCCAGTTTGGTCATTTTCGGGGGCTACAACTATTTTAAAAACCGATTTAACAGTTTCAACATCCGTACAAAAAACTAACGAAGTGGAACCTGTGCTGGATGAAAATTTTCCACTATTCACAATCAGCAATGATTTACGAAATGCTATAAAAAACTTTCCTGCTGTAACTTCGCCTTACGGAAGTTATAAATTGAACAACACTTCAAACACCTTGTTAAATCAGCGAATTGGCATTGTAGATACACAAACTCCATTGATGTATTTCAATACGCTTGGCGAAAATAAAGTTGCAGTATTTTGTGGAGAAGGTATTTGGCGTTGGCGTTTACAAGATTTTGCAATGCACAACAATCATCAATTGTTCGATGAATTTATTTCTAAAACTATTCAATATTTATCGGTAAAAGTTGATAAAAGTTTTTTTAGAATTATTAGCAAAAATAATTTCTATGAAAATGAAGCCATTGAAATGGAAGCAGAAGTTTATAATCAAAGCTATGAATTGATTAATGAACCCGAAGTAAACATTGTAATTACCAATTCAGAAAACAAAAAATTTCCATTTTCGTTTAGCAAAACAAGCAATGCCTATCGCTTAAATGCAGGAATAATGCCTGTTGGCGAATACAAATACGAAGCACAAGTAAAAGTTGGAGAGAAAATTTACATTCAAAAAGGAACATTTAGTGTAACTGCATTGCAAATAGAATTGAGCAACACTGTTGCCGACCATCAACTTTTATTTAGCCTTGCAAAAAAACATAATGGCGAAATGATTTATCCAACTGATTTAGAAAATCTATCAAAAAAATTAAACAACAGAGACGATATAAAATCAATTTCTTATTCCGAAAAAAAATTAAATGACTTAATAAATTTAAAATGGATATTCTTTTTATTACTTGCTCTATTAAGTTTAGAATGGTTTATCCGCAAACGAAATGGCGCATATTAGTTAATTCATAAATTGGTCTTAATTCTTCGCTTGTTCGTCTAATTAAAAATTGTTTGAATCAAATTAAATACTTATTTTTATACGATAACACTAACTCATTTTTTATGCTTACAAAAGATACAGTATCAATCAAAATTCACAAAACAGAAAACTCTCGTGTGAATGAACTTGATTACAATCACATCACTTTTGGGAAATTATTTTCTGACCACATGTTTATGGCAGATTATGAAAATGCAAAATGGAATGATGCACAAATACTGCCTTACGGACCAATACCAATGAGCCCTGCAATATCGGCTTTACATTATGGACAAGCAATTTTTGAAGGAATGAAAGCCTACAAAAATGCAAAAGGAGAAGTTGCATTGTTTCGTCCATTAGATAATCATAGAAGAATAAATATTTCGGCTGAACGTATGGCAATGCCTACTATTCCTGAAGAATTATTTATGGAAGGATTAAAACAACTGATGGCAATGGACAAAGATTGGGTGCCCGATACTGATGGCTCTTCACTTTATATTCGACCATTTTTAATTGGTACTGATGAATTTATTGGTGTAAAACCATCTGATAATTATCGTTTTTATATCATCACATCGCCAGCAGGAAAATATTATAGCGAACCAGTGAAAGTATTGGTTGAAACAACTTATATACGTGCTGTTGAAGGTGGTGTAGGTTATGTAAAAGCTTCAGGAAATTATGGACGCTCTTTGTTTCCTACAAAATTAGCACAACAACGTGGCTATCAACAAATAATTTGGACAGATGCTCGTAACCATCGTTATTTGGAAGAATCGGGGACAATGAATTTGATGATTGTGATTGATGATGTATTGATTACACCACCAATTGGAGATACTATTTTAGCGGGAATTACTCGTGACAGCGTTTTAACATTGGCTCGTGATTGGAAAATGAAAGTACAAGAACGCAAAATTTCTATTGACGAAGTAGTAGATGCGCACAAACGTGGAACATTGGAAGAAGCTTTTGGAACAGGAACTGCTGCTACCATTGCACATATTTCTACAATAGGTTTTGAAGGAAAAGATTATGTGTTGCCTCCAGTAGAAGGACGTATTTTTTCTAACAGAGTTGAAAAAGAATTAAATAATATTCGCACTGGAAAAGCAGAAGACAGACACAATTGGATGTATAAAATTTAATAATTTACGATTATCTAAACTCAATAAAAAAACGCTAAAGAAATTTCTTTAGCGTTTTTTTTATTGGCAGATTATTTTCTGCTTATTATTATAAAAAATTATTTATTTCGAAATCATACGTTTTATTGCGAAGCGTGATTTGAAACTGTTTGGATATTGCCGAAATTGGGAATTTTTAGCACCAATGAATGAATCAACCCAAATACTTTTTTAATAATTCGTTTCTGCTCGTATCAATTTGTTCTTGAATCTCATTTTTCCGAGTAATAATAATTTCGTCCTCCTCCTTAATCATTTTTGCTGTCACAGGTATTTCTACAAGTTTAAATGCTCTGCTAAGTCTATCTGTCAATATGATTTTTCTTTTTTGGCTAATGCGTTCTCTAAACTCAATTTGTAACCAATCATTTAAAAAGGATGTGTCATTATAGTTTATTCCAAAATCATTGTCGCGAGTAACTAAAATAATGTGTTTGTCAGTACGTGAAGCACAATCAATAATCCATTCCCAGTTTATCGCATCACCAATTGAATTGTCTTCCTTTTTTCTTGGAGGATACCCTAAGAAAAATCTCTTTGCTGCAAGCCTACGAATAGTAAAGCGCTTTTGATTTTCTCTATTAAGATTAAATTCACTTTCTGTTTTAAAAAGTTTTTGTAATGTTTGAAAAACCTTGTCTTGGGTTCCAGGATTTGCAATAAATTTATCTATTCGATTTTTTAATTTTTTCTGTTGTGTTTCAATTTGTTTCTGGGCATTCTTAATCATTTTAACAGGTTTTGAGTCAAACAATATTGTCGGAATATTTAGACCACTTGAAGGTATTTTATTCAGTTCTTTAATAGTTTCTAAAATTACTTTTTGTCTATTTTTTCTAAATTCCATTTCAACTTGACTTGTCAAAATTAATTTCTCTTTATGTGCTTCCATTTCACTCAAATATTTCAAGCTTATATCACTATTTCTGATGCGATAAAAGTCCAATAGAATATTTGTATCTATAAATATTAATGCATCAAGTTTTTCTTTCTTTTTTGCCATAGCTTTTATTTTAATAATTACACCTAACTTATATAATACCCCTGATAAAGTCAGGGTTTATTATTTCAAATGTAATATTATTTTTTCTCCAACAAAACCACATTTTCAACATGGTGTGTTTGTGAAAACATTTCAACGGGTTGTACTTTTGTAAATTTTTTGCATTACAAAAATTGCTATACAATCATCACATCAATTTTCCAGTTCTCGATACATTTTTCTGAAAAAGAAAAATACTCGAACAGACACGCACTCATAATTTTTTTTCCTCTGTGTTCTCTGCGCCTCTGCGAGAAATATATCTCTGCGTTCTCTACGGCAAAAAATTCATTAGCACATCATCAAATTAATTTATGAGCACATTATTTTTTTCTCTGTATCTTTGTCGACAATAATGAAATTCTACGATAAATATCCGCAACTAAAAGAAAAAAAATTTTTGGCTCAAGTGCTGACGAATACTGTATTTTCAACAATGTCGTTGGAGAATCAGCAAGTGTCAATGTCGAAAGTTGAAGAAATTGTATTTTCCTTGCTTAAGGAGCAAGAGTTAAAAGGGAATCAGTTCTTTTCTAATCAAGGTAGTTAAAGGCTCAAAGTTTCCGTTATCAGCCAATTTCATCGCATCAATGTATGTTTTTCTGCTGTTACCTTCTCTATAATAAAGTTCAAGTGGTTTGTATCCAAATTTGAGAGCAACAATGTTCATTAGAATTCGTCCCGTTCTTCCGTTGCCATTATTGAAAGGGTGTATGCGAATAAACTCATAGTGGGCAAAAGTCAAACAGTCAATATGGTCTTGTTGAGTAGCTGCGTTGCGAACCTTGAAATTCAAATTGTCAATAAACTGATATATTAGTTGCAACACTTTTGATGGTTCTGGAGGTGTAAGTTGCCCTACTGTTACATTTGTTGTCCGCCAAGAGCCAGCCCAGTCATAAAGCTCTGAAAATGCAATGCTATGTAATTCTAAAAGTAACTGTGTGGAAATTTCTGTTTCACTGTCCATCTCAAACACAAAAAGTTCAGCTGCTGCAATTCCTTTGGCTTCATATTCGTTGATACGATTTTTATCTGTCAGGTCAAGTTTGTTGTCGTCAGGTGATGGTGTCCAGTTGGTGTTATCTTCCATTCTTCAAAGGTATAATTTTTATTGTTCGGTTGCGGTTACCAAGCATTACAGCTAACAGTTATATTATTTCAAATATAATACTATTTCTTCTCCAACAAAACCACATTTTCAACGTGATGTGTTTGCGGGAACATATCTACAGGTTGCACTTTTGTAACTTTGTATTTGCTATCCAATAATTGTAAATCTCTGGCTTGTGTAGCAGCATTGCAACTTACATACACAATACGGTTAGGTTCAATTTCCAATATTTTTTTTGTAACATCATCGTGCATTCCTGCTCGTGGTGGGTCGGTAATAATTACATCAGGTTTGCCGTTTTCCTTTATAAATGCATCGTTCAGCACATCTTTCATATCGCCTGCATAAAACACAGTATTAGAAATAGCATTTATTTGAGAATTTATTTTTGCATCTTCAATAGCAGCCGCCACATATTCCACACCAACAACTTTTTTTGCTTGATGCGCCACAAAATTAGCAATGGTGCCTGTTCCAGTGTATAAATCATAAACCACTTCATCACTTTTTATGGAAGCAAAATCGCGCGTTATTTTGTACAACTGATAAGCTTGTTCGGAATTGGTTTGGTAAAAACTTTTAGGTCCAATTTTAAATTTCAAACCTTCCATGTTTTCATAAATACTATCGTTTCCTTTAAACAAAATAATTTCTAAATCGCTAATCGTATCATTTTTCTTACTATTAACAACATATTGCAAGGAAGTAATCTGTGGAAATTTTTGAGAAATGTGATTTAATAATTTTTCAATTGCTGGTTTATCATCATAATGAAAAACAACAATCAGCATCCATTCGCCTGTGGAAGTACTACGAATAATAATGTTTCGGAGCAATCCCATTTGTTCACGAATATCAAAAAACGATAAATTATTTTCGAGTGCATATTTTTTAATTTCCAAACGAATGCTGTTTGATGGTTCATCTTGCAAATAACAGGTTTCAATATCCAAAATTTTATCAAACATTCCTGGTATGTGAAAACCAAGCGCATTGCGAGAAACCTCTCCACGACCTTCTCCAAAAGCTAATTCTTTATTATTTACTTCTTCAAGTGTTAACCATTTTTTATTTGAAAAAGTATATTCTAATTTATTTCTGTAATGATAAATTTTTTCGGAAGGAATAATTTTTGAAATCTCGGGCAATTCAATTTTAGCAAGGCGTGTAAGCGCATCGGTAACTTGTTTTTGTTTGTAAAACAATTGCCAATCGTAACTCATATTTTGCCATTTACATCCACCACATGTTCCAAAATGGCTACAAATACTATCAATTCGCTTATCCGATTTTTGTTTAACAGCAATCACATTTGCCTCACGATACTTACTTTTTTTGCGTGTAATTTGTAAATCCACCACATCACCCGGCACAGCACCTTTAATAAAAATTACATATTCATCGGTTTTTGCTACTGTTTGTCCATCAGAACTTGCATCTACAACAGTAACATTTTCAAGTATTGGCAAGGCTTTTTTAGTATGTCTCATAATGTGCGAAATTAGTAATTTTCCAAAAGTACTTTCCATAATCAGTTCAATTAAATTTCTTAAATTTGTGTATCAAATTATTTTTATATGGAAACTCTTATGAACAAAGCTATAAGCGCAAAACAAGCAATTGAATTAGAAGAAAAATATGGAGCTCACAATTATCATCCATTACCTGTGGTGCTTGAGCGTGGCGAAGGTGTGTTTGTTTGGGATGTAAACGGCAAACAATATTTTGATTTTTTAGCGGCTTACAGTGCGGTTAATCAAGGACATTGTCATCCAAAAATTGTTGCTTCATTAATTGAACAAGCACAAAAATTAACACTTACTTCTCGTGCTTTTTATAACGATTCGTTAGGCGAATACGAAAAATTTATTACTTCTTATTTTGGTTACGACAAAGTGTTGCCAATGAACACAGGTGCCGAAGGTGTGGAAACAGCGTTGAAACTTGCTCGTAAATGGGCTTACGAAAAAAAGGGAATTGCAGAAAATGAAGCAAAAATAATTGTTTGTAAAAATAATTTTCACGGACGCACTATTTCAATTGTTTCGGCAAGTAACGACCCTGATGCTCGTGAAAACTTTGGACCATTTACTCCGGGAATAATTGCAGTTGAATATAACGATGCAAATGCATTAGCCGAATTATTAAAAGATAAAAACATTGCAGCTTTCTTAATTGAGCCAATACAAGGCGAAGCAGGAGTTATTGTTCCTGATGAAGGTTATTTGAAAAAATGTTTCGACTTGTGCAAAGCAAATAATGTTTTATTTATTGCAGATGAAATTCAATCAGGATTGGGACGAACAGGAAAAATTTTGGCTTGCGACCATGAAAATGTTCACGCTGATATTTTAATTTTAGGAAAAGCACTTTCAGGCGGAACATATCCTGTTTCTGCGGTGTTGGCAAATGATGAAATTATGTTGTGCATCAAATCAGGACAACACGGTTCTACTTATGGCGGAAATCCTATTGCTTGCAAAGTAGGCATTACAGCACTTACTGTTTTGAAAGAAGAAAAACTTTCAGAAAACTCCGAACGATTAGGAAAAATATTATTGACCGAATTAAAATCCATTCAAGCATCATTTCCCGAAACGGTTAAAACTGTTCGTGGAAAAGGTTTGTGGGCAGCAATGGTTATCAACGAAAAAAATGGAAAAACTGCTTGGGATGTTTGCATTGAGTTAATGAACAATGGCTTATTGGCAAAACCAACTCACGGAGATACCATTCGATTTGCGCCACCATTGGTAATTACAGAAGAACAACTAATGGAATGTGTAAGTATTATTAGAAAAGTTGTGAAGGGATTTTAAAATTATTTTACTTTTTATTCTTTATCATCTTTCGCTAAAAAGCCAGCTACCGCAAATTTTATTTCACTGTAAGTATATTCATCGCCAAGTGCTGATTTTATTTGCCCAAAGAAAAGTGTATTTAATTTTTTTGCAACGGTAATAATGTTGTTCATTTTTTCTTCCGTAATAAAATCAGTTACTGTCAATTCTCCTTTGGTAACATAATGCGCCAAATGCCCTTCAATAGTAACAACCGACATTTTTCTTTCAGTGGCAATAGCTTCAATCGTTTTGCCCAATTTATATAAATCAAACGAAACAAGTTTGGTATCTATCTTTTCTTTTTTCTCTGCTTTTTGTTTTCGTTCTCTTGGCTTTTTTTCTTTTATAATTTCTAAAACTTTTTTACCATTTTCGTTTACTGTTGGGCTAAATAATTCTCTCAACTTTTCTTCACGTTGTGCATCTGCAATTATTTTTTTTACTTCTTCCGCTGTAAAATCTTTATTAGCAATAATTGATTCAATCAAAAAACTTGATTTGTTAATTAATTTGACTTGTTCAAAAACTGCCACCTCCAAATCCAATAATTCTTGTAAATAGGTTTTTATTTTTTTCTCCGATTTCAAAACAGTAATATGTTTTAAAATTACATTTGAACTACTTTTTAAAACAGGCGAAAAATAAGCTACTGCAGCCACAACTCGTTGATGAAGAAAATCTATATAACCAACTTCTTTTTTAGAAATAATTTGCAAAATTTGATTTTTAAATTTATCGGCAACGGGTTTTAATTCCAATAATTGTTTTTCTAAATTTTTCGCCCATTGATGATGTTTTTGTTTGATAGATTTTTTTTCATCTTTCTTTACATAACTATCTGCATGTTCTTGTGTTTTCCGAATAAGTGCATCAAAATCAAAACTTTTTAAGGTGTGATTTTTAATAAACAATTCTGTTTCGCTTGATAATAAATGCTGTAAATTTTGTTCTTCGGTTTGTGTTTTTGAATAGGAACTAATTAATTCATCTTTTGAAATGCTCGAAGCATTTACTTGCGAAGTAAGTACCAATCCATCTAAAGAACGTAAACGCGAAAGTGCCACATACACTTGTCCTGGCGCAAATGCACCACCAATATCAATAATGGCTTTATCAAATGTTAATCCTTGACTTTTGTGAACAGTAATTGCCCACGCTAATTTTATTGGATATTGAATAAATTTTCCTGCAACATTTTCTTCTATTTCATTGGTTGTACTACTCACTTTGTATTTTATATTTTCCCAAGTATATGGTTCAATTCGCAATGTGTTTTTTGTATCGGAAAAATGCACTTCAATGTAATCGTTAGTAATGGCAGACACCACAGCTATTCTTCCATTAAAAAATCGTTGTTGCCCTGTTGGGTCATTTTTTACAAACATTACTTGTGCACCTTTTTTAATTTCCAATGTTTTTTCAATTGGAAAAGAATTGTCGTTGAAATCACCTTCAATATTGGCATCGAAGAAAAATGATTTTTCAGGCAACTGTTGCAAAAAAGTTTTGTTCAACTCATTTGCTTTATAATTGTGGGTTGTAAGTGTTATGTAATTATCATCTGCTTTCGATTGAAAATTTGGTTTGTAATAATTATTGAGCAATGCATAATCATCTTTCGTTAATTGATTATTGCGCAAATGATTGAGCAGGTTCACAAATGTTTCATCTGCTTGTCGGTAAATTTTATCCAACTCAATGTAAACAGGTTTATTTTCCTGCAATACTTTTGAATCAAAAAAATAAGCACTCTTGTAAAAAGTGCGTAAATGTTGCCATTCATCGTCTTTTACAACTGGTGGCAATTGCAACAAATCGCCAATGAACAAAATTTGAACACCACCAAATGGTAAATTATTTCTTCTTCTCACATGGCGCAATACCGTGTCAATTGCATCTAACAAATCGGCACGAAGCATACTTACTTCATCAATAATTAGCAATTCCAATTCGCGCAACAAGTTTCGTTTTGCATCAAACATTTGTAAATTTTTTATTAACGAAACAGGGTCGCTCACACGAGCATTTTCATTGTATGTTTTTGCAGTGAGAATAGCAGGAATAAAACTTCCGAAAGGCAATTGAAACAAGGAATGTAAGGTAACGCCTTTTGCATTAATAGCCGCAATTCCTGTAGGCGCAGCTACTACACATTTTTTGTAAGTATTTTTTACAATGTGATGCAGTAAAGTAGTTTTTCCTGTACCTGCTTTTCCTGTAAGAAAAATATTTTTGTTTGTTTGATTGATGAATTTCGCAACAAACTCGGCAGGTTCAAGTATAGAAGTTGTGTTCATTCTTAATTTTCCATTCTTAATTTTTCATTATTAATTTTTCATTATTTTTTCGGAGGCATTGGTCCACGTTTGTAGATTACCAATCCGTTTAAAAAATTTCGTAACAATTGGTCGCCACACTCTTTGTAATTAGGATGATCGGGCTTTCGGTAAAGTGCATTCAATTCACTTTTTGAAATTTCAAAATCTACAAGCTTCAAAATTTTTTGTACATCTTCATCTTTCAATTCCAATGCTACTCGTAGTTTTTTTAATATATCGTTGTTGCTTAACATGGTTTTTAATATTTTAATAATTCTTCAATTGCCTTTGCAACCTTTGTTGCATTAGGTAACATTGTGTTTTCCAATGTTGAATTTAAAGGTATTGCAGGTAAATTTTCAGCACCAATTACTTCCACAGGTGCATCTAAAAACTCAAAACAATATTTTGAAATTCTTCCTGCCAATGCTTGAGCAAAACCATTGTTGTAAGGCTCTTCGGTAAGTACTATACATTTACCATGTTTTTTTACTGATGAAAAAATAGTTGCTTCATCCAATGGATTGATTGTTCTCAAATCAACAATTTCTACTTGTTCAGGAAAATCTTTGCTTGCATTTTTTGCCCAATACACACCCATTCCCGAAGTACTGATTGTTAATGTAGAAGCCCCTCCCGACCACCCCAAAGGGGAGGAGACAGCTTGCACCATTCGTGCTTTTCCCAAAGGACTTATATAATCTTCATCGGGTTCAATTGTTTTTGCATCTTCGGTTCCTTTTATTTTACTCCAATACAAACCTTTGTGTTCGAGCATTATTACAGGATTTGGGTCATAGTAAGCAGCTTTCATCAAACCTTTTAAATCGGCTCCAGTTGATGGATAGCAAATTTTTATTCCTCTGATATTTGCCAACACACTTTCTACACTGGATGAATGATAAGGTCCGCCACTTCCGTAAGCACCAATAGGAACACGAATGATACAGCTTACGGGCCACTTGCCATTGGATAAATAACAGGAACGACTTACTTCGGTGAATAACTGATTTAATCCAGGCCAAATATAATCGGCAAACTGCACTTCAACAATTGGCTTTAAACCAACAGCACTCATACCAACAGTGCTACCAATTATAAATGCTTCTTGAATAGGTGTGTTAAAAACTCGGTTATCTCCATACGTTTGTGCAAGTGTTGCTGCTTCGCGAAAAACTCCACCAAGTCTGCCTCCTACATCTTGTCCATAAAGCAAACATTCGGGATGTTTTGCCATCAATTCACGAATAGCAAACAATGCCGAATCTACCATCACTGTTTTTTCTTTGCCTTTTGGTTCGCGTTCTCCTTTTTCTTCAGTGATTGGAGTTGGTGCAAAATCGTGATCAAATAAATCTTCTGGGCGTGGGTCTTCAGCTAACAAAGCTTTTTGATACGCAGCCTCTACTTTTTCTTTTGCAAAAATTTCTATTTCATTTAATTCTGCTGTTAAAAAACCAGCCACAATTAATTGATTGCGAAGTTTTGGAAATGGGTCGCGCTTTTGTGCTTCTTCCAAATCATCTCTGTACCACTCTTTGCGAACACCTGATGTGTGATGATTGAGTAATGGAACTTTTGCGTGAATTAAAAATGGTCTGCGTTCTTTGCGAATTTTCGCAATCACTTCTTTAATTGTATTAAATGATTTTTCAAAATCAGTTCCGTCAATTGTTCGTGTTTCCAAGCCTTTGAAACCTTTTGCATATTCTGTTGCATCTTGTGCACGTATCTCTTTTGCATTTGCCGAAATATCCCATTCATTATCTTGAACCAAATATAAAATTGGCATTTGTTTTAAAACTGCCATTTGAAAAGCTTCTGCCACTTCACCTTCGGTAATACAAGCATCGCCTAATGAACAAACAGCAATTGGTTTTTCATCACCGTAATCGGGAGAAAGGTTTTGTTTTTCTAAATATTGTAAACCCATTGCAACGCCTGTGGTTGGTATGGCTTGCATTCCTGTTGCTGATGATTGCATTGGAATTTTTGGCATATCATCTCTTCGCAAACTTGGATGTGAATAATACAATCGTCCGCCACTAAATGGGTCATCGCGCTTTGCTAAAACTTGTAGCATTAATTCATACGGTTGCATTCCTATTCCAAGCAACATACTATCATCTCGGTAATAAGGTGCGAGAAAATCTTGTGATTTTAATTGTAAACTCAATGCAAGCTGAATGGCTTCGTGTCCGCGAGATGTGGCGTGTACATATTTTGAGCAAACTTCTTTATTTTCTTCATACAATTCGGTCATTGCTTTGGCTGTACACATCAACTCAAATGCTTTTAACAATATATTTTCATCAATTGAAGAATTTATTTTTCGGTTTTTATTGGTTATTGCTTGCGCCATATTTTTTTCAATTTTATAAAAAAACTGTTTTAAATTTTTGCTGTTTTATGATGGTTAAATGTAAAAATTATTTGTTTAAATTTCATTAAATTTATTCAATTATAAATAACATTTTTGCGAATTTGCTAAAAATTCAGATTATGCATAGTAGCAGGAGCGCAAAATTGCTTTGCGCTGTGAAAAATTTGTAATTGAAAAAACTATAGTTATTACAAAAAAATCAGAACAGATAATTTGAACTTTTTTATAAACGAAATTAATTTTTAAAAAACCAATACTAAATTTTTTACCCATAAACTGAAATAGTGTATTTTAGCAATGTATATTAAAAAACGAAAAGCGAAACTTTCAATACTTTATCAAAAAAGCTAAATACTTGTTTTACAATGCTTATGCTTAAATGATAATGTGGAAATAAAAGAAACAAGTTTCGTTTAGCGGACTGTCATAGGCAATTTAGTACCCGAACTGATACGAACGAGGTAGCCGAAAACCAAAAAAGTAAGCAAAAAATGTGGCGACTACGCAAAAACAAAATGAAAAAAATATTATTAATTTCTCTTTTTACTTTAATAAGCTTTAGTGGTTTAGCACAAGTGATAGCAGTTAATGACGGATTAAATTCTTATGCGCTTTGCGATGACGGAAGAGTAATTATTTGGGGAAGTAACTATTTTGGAACTCTTGGAATTGGAACAACTGGCGGAGAAAGCTTAACTCCAGTTTATGTAAGTGTTTTAACAGAAGTAAAAGCACTTGGACAAGGCGATGATAATTGTCTTGCGCTTAAAAGCGATGGTACAGTTTGGACTTGGGGATATAATTATTATGGACAATTAGGTCTTGGCGATAATATTTCAAGAAGTACTCCAACTCAAATACCTTCATTAACAGGCATTGTTAGTGTTTCTGGTGCAGACAATTATTCATTTGCAATAAAAAATGATGGAACTGTTTGGGCGTGGGGCGTAAACTATAATGGAGTATTAGGGGATGGGACAACAACTGATAGAAACTCACCTGTTCAAGTCACTGTTATGACAGGAATTGTAAAGATAAAAGGAAGTACAAGCCATACAACGGCTTTAAAAAATGATGGAACTGTATGGGCATGGGGAAATAATTATAGAGGAATGCTTGGTAACGGTTCTACTATTAATAGTTTAACCCCTGTTCAAGTAACTGGTCTAACAGGAATTATTGATATAACTAATGGTTACGCACACTCTTATGCTCTAAAAAATGATGGCACTATTTGGGCGTGGGGGCTTAATTATTATGGACAGCTTGGAACGGGTACAGCTGATTCAACTGGTTGTGCGTGCGATTCTTTACCACAGCAAGTAATGGGAATAACTAATGTTAGAGCAGTTACTGCTGGTGCTGCAACTTGTTTTGTATTAAAAAATGATAGTACCGTGTGGGGTTGGGGAAAAAATGATTATGGAGAAATAGGTGACGGAACTTTTATTCAAAGACCATTACCAGTTCAGGTATTGGGTCTAACAGGAATTACAGAAGTTACTGAAGGAAATACATCTTACAGTATGGCTCTTAAATACGATGGAAGTTTATGGTCTTGGGGTACGGGGTGTTATACTGGCAATGCAGACACCGTTGGTATTTATAATGTCCCTTTACAAGCAAATTATTTATGTACAGTTACAGCCCCTAATACACAAAGTATTTCAGAAATACAAAATCACCATTCTAAAATAACAATTTCTCCAAACCCTTTCAACTCACAAACATATATTATGTTTGCAGAAGAACAAAGAAACACAACAATTAAAATAACAGACCTGTTAGGAAAAGAAATAAGAACAATAAACTTTACAGGCAGACAACTTGTATTAGACAAAGGTGAAATGCATAGTCCTGAAATAGGTTGACTCCAAAATAGCGGATAAGTCAACTAAAAACAGGACAAAAAAATGAGTAAAAAACAAAGCTCAGTTCGTGCGGAA
>JAYTXX010000069.1:0-5124 GCA_043742725.1 Bacteroidota bacterium
ATTTCATGCTGTCTAATGTATGTGGTCCATCATCCAATATCATATCAAATCTTACATTTTTATGTAGAAATTCTGTATTAATAAATGTTTCATCATATGCATTTATTGATGTATATAATTTAACCCTATCAATTTTTATCCCATTCCATATTTTATCTATATGTAAACAATCTAATCCATATACATCAGCATTTACAAAATAATCATGCCACAATTTAATGCTACCTCCGTCCCAAATTCCAATTTCCAAAACATTTTTAGCAGTAAATTTTTTATCCCTCAATAATATTTCATACAAATCCAAATAAGAATGGAAAGTGTTTTTATCTGTCCTAGTGTTATCAACTAATTCTACCAAAGACATATTAATTTATTTTATATAAATTAGTATGTGTGCATACAGTTTAATATTCAATTTTATTTTATTCTTTTAACTTCTGTCACAAATACGGACAAATATATGGTATTTATATACCATCTACCCCTCCTATCTCTCACTCTAGGATAGTAATCAATATGTACTTGATGTTTATTTATCACCTTATTGATCATATTTATATAAGTTCTATTTTGGGCTATATCAGAATAAAATTTATAGGTTGAGAAATCAGTTCCATATTTATCTATAGCTAATTTTTGTGCTTCCCATAAAACCTTTAACATTTCATCATATAAATTATCTTCATTAATTTTAATATTTGTATTATCATCAATATGTTTTTTTATAATATATAATCCTTCTGCAGTTATCACTAAGGAACCACATGTTCTGCCAGTATTATAATGATTAATAAAATGGAAAATATCACTTACAGATGGAAATTCATATAAAACACCACAATAAACTCTACCACCTGGTTTCCTTCCTGTTATAGGGTGGGTGTGAAATATGTATTCGTAATCATATGATTCTACATTATGCCTAGGTAAAAATATATCATCATCTATAGGGTCTACTTTATTTGTATTTGCAAATATAATAATTTTCTCTAATCCATTATTACTAAAATCTAAAAGTCCATAATGTTCAGAATATCTATAAATATTATTATTATTACAATCTTTGTAATATTTCTTTCCTCCATGCCACATTAATGCATCCATAATTAATATTTGGTTTCTGTCAAGTTTTAACATTTTCTTATCATGCCTAATTACATGTTGAGCTTTTATTTTTCCAATGATTTGTGGGGTATCTTTTAAGTTATTTGTAAATCTGTATATATAATCTATAAACTCATCACTTGGTTTAATGTTATGCTTATTCATATAATGAGCCATTCCATTATTCCATTTTATTCCATTTACAGTAAATACTCCAGTTATTATATTTTTCTTGTTACATAATAAACAATCTTTATATTTTGATTTTTCATATGATTTAAATTTATGTTTTTGTGTAAATATTTTTTGTGCTAATTTTAATTGTTGTAAAAATATGTCTTTATCTGCCCATGTATTGGTATTATTATGTACAGGATAAGGTATTAATTTATTTTCTGAATCATATATTTTTTCATCTTTATTATCCCTCCAATAAAACTCATATTTATATGTTATATCCCCTTTCTTTATAGTGTTCATTTATATAATGTTGTGATATTTTATTAACAAAATTATATTAATAAAATTTTATTATAAATTATAATTATTCATCAGAATTTTTTCGCCCCATCTTTTTAACAGCAATATTTGGTTTATTTGTTTTTGGTACATATTCATTTACATTAAATACCCTCTCATCTTTTTTGTGATTTTTATTATAATTATAATTGTGATAATCCTTAAATTGGGAAGAACCTATTTTGTTTATTGATTGTTTATCTGCCTTAAAATAAAATACTTTATCTATGAGATTTTTTTTTGCCCCTCTATTAACAATAACCATACATCCAAAATCCTCTGTAAGTTGTAAAAATACTTGTCTAAAAAAATCGAATGTAGGAAACATTCCAGCGTAGTGGTCAAATAATCTTTTTTGATTATTGAAAAAATCATTATAAAGTAAAAATATATAGTCAAAATTACCCCTTAAATCAGGCGTTATACCCAGTGGATGTTGCATAGTTAAAATAAACATTACTTGGTAATGCCGCCCATTGTAAAACATTTTAATTATTTGTTTATCTTTCATCCATGTACCCTTAGACGCTAAACAATCATCCATCAACACAAATAATCTTGGGTCAACTTTCTTTTTTTTTTTGTAATATTTCACACATTTGTCTTTCATGTCCTCTTGTCTTTGGAATAAATTTATTAATATTTCTGGTTTATATTCATCATATATAAACAAATCAGGGAAAAAATTTCCATAAAAACAATTTACATTTTCAGTTGGAGAAATAATTATTCCTCCTGGTAAATATTTAAAATGATTTATGATTGATCTACATACCCAACTTTTACCTGAACCACGTTTAGCAATCATACATATTGTTGGGTTAAGACAAAATGTTTCCAAATCAAATTCTTGTATAGGAATGGATGGTCCACCATGTCCACGCAACACAACTTCTTTAGTAGTCATTATATATATGTTTATATATTATTTAGGGGGGAGTTAACATGGTTTATATTAATATTGTAATACTTTTGTAATCATAATATATTCAACAGTATTAGGGCCATTATTATCAAAATCAATATCATTGTTCCCCCTTTTAATTGGAAAATACCATATGCCTTTAGTTAAGTATAAACTTAATTTTATAATTTTGTCAATATTATTCGTTCCAATATAAAAATTATCATTAGCAATTAAATAATGTATAATTTCTACTTCTTCATTATTAAATTTTTTATAATTATCATCAATTTCTGTTATAAAATTTTTAATTTTTTTAATTGGTAAATCCGTTAATTTTTTATTAACAAAAGCCATATTCCAAGACCAATACCATACAGATAACCTTATATCATACAATCCCAAAACACAATACTCACCTTTTAATACGAGTTTATCATCTAAATATACTTCAACACTTTGAATATTATTAGTTTTTGAAAAAACATATTCATAATTTTTTTTATTGTTTAATTCAGGCACTTTTTTTTGCATGCTGACATTTATAGAATCATAATATGAATTTGTTGTTTCAAAGAAATTTTTATATGACATATATTATTATGTGTTAAAATAATTTAAAATATTATTATGTGTTAAAATAATTTAAAAATAATGTTATGTTCATATAATAATTGATGGAGATAGATATTAATAATATTAGCAATACTAAAAAAATTTTATGTTATAATATAATCAGCGGTAAAAAATGCAACTATGGTAATAAATGTTTATATGCCCATAGCTTAAGTGAGCAAAATGTTAATCCTATTAGGACTGTAGCATATGATATTTTAAAAAGTAAGGATGATTTGAGTAATATTAATTTAATTGAAGATAGTAAATTATATGAAACGTTATGTCAACTAACAAAAGTTTGCTCTTCTTGTGAAAAACAAATGTGTTCAGGTATGTATAATTGCAGAAATGGAAGCATAAGTAAAGAATTTAAAATATGTTATGATGATTTGGTATATGGTAATTGTAAATATACAAAATGTAATTTTATACATTTAACTAATAGGGGATTAGTTCCTTATTTAAAGCAAAAGAATAAAGCAAAACATGAAAAAATGAATTTATTAAAAGCTAATTTATCAAAAACGGATTCACTTAAATCTAATTTCCCAACTAAAAATTATTTCCCATATAAATTTAATAAAAAAAATAAAAGTGATGATTCACCAAAAAATACATATAATGATACCTCAGAAACTAATTTAATGGAATATTTATTTATGATTAAAAAAACTGATATTGAGTCATCGGATTCTTATGCAGATGAGAATGTTAGTGATGTAATAGATTATTTAAATAATGATAATGACTCTTCTGATGAATCTATTTTTTTAGTATAAAGATAATATAGAATGATAATGTATTCCATTATATGTAATTACATATGCATGTGTTTGATTATATGATGGTACTCCATAATCATCAATATTAAATTTATTTAACATTTGTTTCATATTATTATCTAACACATAACCAGATGTATCATTATTATTTATATTATCATAATATTTCTTCCCTCTATATTCATCCCCATTTTGTAAAATAAGTTGATATCTGTGTAAATTATTTAGTTTTAAAATATACATGAGTATACCTACCCCATGGCCATCAATTGCTACATCACTGTAAAATGAATTATTTTGTTGTGTTTCTCCAAATAATTCAATGATTGGTTTTGTAATATAGTACATTAATGGTTTTAAGCAATTAGAACCAAATATTTCATCTCTTAACCACAAATTTTTAATATAAAATTCTGTTAAGGATTTTACATTAAAATCAGGCACTATATTTAAATCTATTGGTATTTGGCCATCTTTTGCCGTTCTATTGTATTTTAATAATTTTATCAATAATCTTTCTACATTTGTATTGCTAAAACTTTTATTGATGGTATATTCTTGAAACAATAAACTGCATATTATTGAATGGAACAAACATAATGATTCCCCAGGAACCATGAATAATTTAGATTTTAACAATATTTGTTTTGGCATTTCAGTAAGGTTTTGCAAATAATTTTCCCTATTAAATTTATTTTCAACTATACCCAAAACTATGAAATCATGAAATGAATCACAGTATTGGAAATTTCTACCACATTTATTTAACAAATTTGTGTTAGCGCTATTTAATTGTATTCCATATGGTTCTATTATAGGAATTGTATTATTGTTAATAATATTAATTAGACAAGTAAGACGGTCAGTATCATCTTTATCATTACTTTTTATTTGTTTGTATAATTTTATCGCATAATTTTCATTTATTGTAGTATATTGTTGTTTATATGGTTGTTGTGGTTGCAAATATGGTTGTTGTTTATATAATTGTTGTTGTTGTGGTTGTTGTGGTTGTTGTGGATTTTGGCTATCTATTAACATAATCCACGTTAACATGGTATCTTTAAATTTATTATCATTTACAATAACATTATTTACATAATCCAATGCTTGTTCATAATTTGGAATGGCATTAATAATTATATCTATGTGGTTAGCTTGATCGTCATTAAATTTGTGGTACTCCCCAACAAGTTC
>JAYTXX010000070.1:0-9064 GCA_043742725.1 Bacteroidota bacterium
TTTCTTGTGTTAATTTCAAATCAAAATAATTGTCTGCATTTTGCTTGTCGAGCTGCACTTGAATTCCATTAATTCCAAGGTTATAGGATGCGGCAACCAATGTCCAATTTTCATATTTATTGTATGCTTCTTTAAAATATTTGCAAGCGGCTTCTGTTGATTTTGCAACATTGTATCGTTCGTCCACCTCATCTGTAACTTCCAATCCATAAGCTTTTGCGGTTGATGCAATCAATTGCCAAAAGCCTGTTGCGCCTTGCGGAGAAACAACATTTGTTAGTTGGCTTTCAATTAATGCAACATATTTAAAATCATCAGGAATATTATTTTTTTTCAAAATAGGTTCTATTAAAGGAAACCAACAGCTTGCTCTTTTGTGCAACAACAATGATTGTGCTTTCCAATAAGTACTAAAAATAAGTTCTTTTTCAATTGCTTCTCTAACAACAGAATCTGTTATTGGAACTTTTTCTCCTGCAAAATTCAAGTTTTGGGGAATAGGAATACTATTTTTTTTGTGATTAAAATAATCTTGATAATCATTAATGGTAATTGTTTGGGAAGTAGTGTAATAAAATAATTCTAAAACACTTACAAGAATTATTAAACAAACAAATGATATAAAATAAAGTTTGTTTGTTTTAAAAAATTTGAAAACAATATTAGTATATTTCTTAAACATTATTATCGACCGTATTTACGAGTCGGAGCATACAAAAACCAAAACAAAACAAGGAAGTAAATAGAAAATAAAATGATGTGTATGTAACTCCAATTCTCAATATATCTAATAATTAAAAAATTAAAAAAAATGGAAATCAAAGAAATTCCAAGATACATAATGGCAATTCGTTTTTCTGTTAATCCCATAAAAAAGAAACTATGTGTTGTATGATCTTTTCCTCCAACAAAAGGTGATTTGCCTTTTAAAATTCTATTTATTGTAACCGAAGTAGTATCAATAATTGGTATTGCAAATGCAAGTATGGTTACAAAAAATTGTTTTGATTGGATTAAATTTGAATGAACATCGGGTGTATTCCAAAAATAAATAATTCCAATTGCTGCTAAAAATAATCCCAAAAACTGACTTCCGGTATCGCCCATAAACATTTTTGCAGGATGCCAATTAAAAAATAAAAAACCAATTAAAGCCGACATTACTCCAATTAAGATAAGTATATGAATGTTGGAACTATCATTATTTAAAAATAAAATAAACAAAGCACCAACAATAATTGTGATAGATACAAGTGTTGTGATTGCATCCATGTTGTCGAGCATATTAATTGAATTCATTAAGCCAACAACCCAAAAAAGAGTTAGAGCATTGTTCAAATATTGATTTGAAAACATAGAAATATGTGTTCCTGTAAAAATTAAAACAAGTCCACAAGAAATTTGAACTGCCAATTTTAGTAATGGTTTGGTATCATAAGCATCATCTGATAATCCTAACAAAAATGCAAGTGTGCTGGCACCTAAAATGCCCAATAAAGATTTATCAAATAATATTTTATGTTGCTCAAAAAATATTGGATAACTAGCAACGGATAAAAGAAAAATTAAAAAAAATGAAATTCCACCTAAAGAAGGTTTTGCTTGAGGACTCCATCTAACAATATTTTCATCTGTATTTCTAATGCCCAGAGTTTGAGCAAATCTTAAAAATAGTCCATTAATTAAAACTGAAAATATTACGGCACCAACAAAATACAATCCGTAAACTAACAACAAATAAAGTGTTTCATCCATAATTTTATTGTAGTTCAATTAATTTTTACTACTTCTAATTGACGTTATTTTTAAGTAAAAAGTTGCACCAATATAATATTCGTTTTACGGAATTTTAACAATGGGAAAAAATTAAAATTGGCTTTGGAAATCGTTGAATAACTTACCTAATTTATCCTTTTCAGAAAGTATTGGATTTTCAACTTTCCAATCTATTCCAATAGTTTTGTCGTTCCACAAAATACAATCTTCAGAAGCTTTGTTGTAATAGTTGGTACACTTATATGAAAAAACAGTGTTGTCTTCCAATGTTAAAAATCCATGTGCAAAACCTTCTGGAATCCACAACATTGTTTTATTTTTTTCATTCAAATCAATTGCAAAATGCTTCCCATAAGTTGGTGATTTTTTTCTAATATCCACAGCCACATCCAGTATTGCGCCTTTTATAACTCTTACTAATTTGCCTTGTGCATAAGGTGGATTTTGAAAATGCAAACCTCTTAAAACACCAGCTTGAGATAATGATTGGTTGTCTTGAAGAAAATCAACATTAATTCCATTTTTCTTAAATAGCTCTTTGCTATACGACTCAAAGAAATAACCTCTTTCGTCTTCAAATACATTTGGCTGAATTACAAGCAAATTGCTAATTGGAGTGGTTAGTACTTTCATTATAAACCGAAAAAAGATTTTAATTTTTCAGACAAAGACACTTTGTGCTTTGAACGTTTTTCATCGTCATAGTATCCATAGCTTGAACCATAGCCATAGCCATAACCATAGCCGTAATTGTAACCATAATTATTTCTTTCTACATCAACTCCATTTAAAATTACAGACAATTTTTTTATATTACTTTCATTAAATAATCTGTCAACATTTTGAATAAAATTTCGTTTGGAGTAATCTGCCCTAAAAATATAAATTGGATAATCGGCTTTTTGAATCATCGTTATTCCATCACTCACTAAACCTACTGGTGGGTTATCTATAATTACAACATCGTACTTTGTCTTTAAAAGTGCCAATATTTCGTCCATTTTTAAACTTATTATTAATTCAGATGGATTGGGTGGTATTGGACCTGCTGTAATAAAATCTAAATTTTCGAGACTACTATGTTGAATAGCACTTTCTATAGAATCTTTTCCAATTAATAAAGTACTCATTCCAATGGAATTTTGAACATTGAAACCAATGTGTATTTTAGGTTTACGCATATCCAAATCGAGAATAATCACTTTCTTCCCTGAATAAGCTATAATTCCAGCCAAATTAATAGCAACAAATGTTTTTCCTTCACCAGAAATAGTTGAAGTTAAAGCCATTATTTTGGGACCTGGTTCATTTGAAATAAATTGCAAATTGGTTCTTACCGAACGAAAAGCCTCGGCAATAAGTGATTTGGGATTTTTATCCACCAATAATTGCGATACAGGAATATCTTGCTTGGCTTTTGGTACAATACCTAAAATACTTATAGAAGCATTTGTGTGTTTTGTTATTTCATTTAATGAATTAATAACATTGTGAGATAAATATCTTACCAATATTAAAATTAAACTCAATAGCAAAGATATTAATGCGAAAATCAAATAAGTAACTCGTCTATTGGGCGAAACAGGACTGTTGGCTGGTACAGCTTTTTCTAATTCTATACTTTGAGAAACAAAACCAGCATTTGTTATGGCATATTCTGTTTTTTTCTCTAAAAGTAATGTGTAATATTTTTCATTAATACTAAATAATCGCTGAAGCCTTCCATACTCAATTTCATTTTCAGGCAACTTGTCGTTTTTGTTCTCAAACTCTGAAGATTTTTTTATTAAATTCTGTTTTTTTATTTCAAGGTTTTCTTTAACCGACTTTAAACTTGCTTTCAATAAATTTTCTTGAAAAACTATTTGGTCGTTAATCAATTTTATGTCTTGACTATTAGGTTTGGCAACAGTAAGCATATCTTCCTTTTGAACCAGTAAACGATGTAGAGTTTCTACTGTTGAAGAAACTGCCGATTCTGATGATGTGCCAGAAAGCATTGCAAGCAAACTGAAAGTATCGATGCTTTTAGAGTTGTTTATATTTTTTTCTATTTTGTCTAAAACATTCGTCTCTAACTCCATAGAAGTTATTTGATCTTCATAAAAATTCAGCCTTTCGAAGTTAGATGAGGCTAAACCAACATCTGCATTTACATTATAATTTTTTTTGAATGTTTGAATATCATTTTCAGACAATTTCAGTTTGGCATAAACCATTTCTAACTGACTATCTATAAAACCAATAACACTTTTAGAACTTTCTCCTTTATGTTCTTTATCAAAACTAGAATATTCCTCACTCATTTTAGAAACAATGTCTGCAGCTTTTTGAGGATTAAAATCTTTGAATGATATAATAATTGTTTTTGCTTGTTCATTCATCAGCTTCACATCAAGCTGTGGAAAGTACTCATCTACAAGACCGTCAATATTTTTAACAATAAAATAATAAGCATTTTGTTTGACTAAATTTTGCTGATTTTCTATCTCTGAATAATTCTCTATGTTCAACTTTATTTCAATATCTGGAAACCTAACCCAAACACCTGTTTCGTAAGTTTTTGAATGTTTTTTTCCTGCAAAATCAAAACTGATTATTCCTTGTTTGTTATCTTTAAAATCAACATATATTTTTGTTCCTGTTATTTTCTCATTATTGGTTTTTATTTCCACAGAGTAGGGTGAACTTTTATAAAGCTCATTTGCCCTGAAAGTACCTTCGGTGTAATAGCTAATTTCTAAAGGTAATTTTGCCAAAACTCTTTTCAAAAAAACTCTTGATCTTAATACCTCAACACCTTCGGCTAAACCATTATCCGTTTCACCAGAAAAGTTTTCAATATTTAATAATTTATTTGCTTGATTACTTGATTGAAGTTGAATCACACCAGTAGATTCATAAACAGGAGGAGTATATCTTAAATAGGTGTAGGCTATAAAAAGTGATGTACAAAAAAATAACAATACCCACAAAATGCTTCTTCGAGCAATATAAATGAAAAGACCAAGCTCAAATTCACCACTAAAATTTGAAAGTCGTTCCTTATACTGATCAAAATTATCGTTGGTTTTGGAAATATTCTCTTGGAGCATAATTTATTTTTAGGTCGGAGATTATTTTTTTGTAAGTAGTTTCGAATAGGTATAAAGAATAAACGTACTGGTAATTATACTTACAATTGGTGCTAATTCTGCCAAAAATTTACTTGTATATCTTCTTCTTGGTTCCACATATATAATGTCATTTGCCAAAAGAACCATATTAGCCTGTTTAATTCCTGCAATGGTGGACAAATCGATAAGAAAAACATCATGTTTATCATCACCAATATCCCTAATTAATTTTATTTGTTTGGCTTTTCCATTTTCTGAAATTCCACCAGCTAAAGCCAAAGCTTCTATTAATGTTGTATTATTATTTACCAAAGGCAGCACCTTTGCATCACCTGGATTACCCGGAAATACGGTAACTCTACGATTATTTACATTTAAAATCACAAATGGTTTTATATAGAAAGTATCATACTCTTTTTGAAGAAAAAGTTCTGCTTCTCTAATGGTCATTCCGCTTAAAATTTTTCTACCTATTATCGGAAGTTTAACAGTACCATCATATTCAATAAGGTAGCTTAATGTTAAGCCCACACGAAAACCAGAAGCTGCAGTATTTAAGGATGTTAAATCTATTAATTTAAAACCGTCATTGGAATACAAATTAAAATCTAATATATCATTTGGTGCTAACTTATAATTTTTAACCTTTGAAGAATCTGGATTTTTAGCATATTGGTAACCTTTGCCAGTTTTAAGCATTATGCTGGGGTTTAACCATGAGCAACTTGATAAAAACAAAAGCAAACCAACTAAATAGAGGACTTTACGCATAAATGTAATTTTTTATTGACTGACAAAGTTATAAATTATTCCCAAACCTAAATAAACTTTATTGATGAACATCTTTCATTAATATGCCATACAGTTTTTCCATATCGCTTACTAATCGAGTGAAATGAAATTTTTCTCTCACATGTGTCCATCCTTTTTCGGACATTGATTTTCTTAATTCATCATTTTCAATCAATGTTAAAAGTGCTTTTGAAAATTCGTGTAAATTATCATTTTCGCACAACAATGCTGTTTCGTTTGAAATCACAACATTTTCAATACCTCCAACATTGGTAGAAACAATGGGTTTATTAGCTGCTTGAGCTTCAATTAAACTCACAGGAGTTCCTTCATTAAAAGAAGTCAGTGCCACAACATCGCTACCAGCAAGTGCTACATCTATTTCTTTAATCCAAGATGTAAAAGTCAACAATGCTTTTTCTCTCGATTTTGTAACATCTACAAAATCAATATTTAATCTTTTAGCAAGTTCTTCAATCTCTTGTCTTGCTTCCCCATCGCCAATTATAAAAGCTCTAATTTTTTTAGAAGTTTTTTCAGAAACAGTTTTTAAAGCCTTTAAAAACAAGGCATGATTTTTTACAGGAACCAATCTTCCAATAATTGAAATGGCAATTTCATCATCATCTATATTATATTTTTCACGAAATGCTTTTCGTTTTTCATTTATATTTTCTTGAAACCTTGACAAATCAAAACCAAGCGGAATTACATGAACTTTTTCTGCTTTACAAATTTTGTGAATCTCAACCAACTCTTGTTTTTGTATTTCACTAATTGCAATAATTGCTGTCGATTTTCGAGCTAAATAACGCTCAATATTTTTATAAAAAATAGTTGTTAGTTTTCCGAAATAGGAATGAAAAACATGACCATGAAATGTGTGAATAATTATAGGAACTCCACAAGCAGAAGCAGCCAATCTTCCTAATGTTCCAGCTTTTGAAGCATGTGTGTGTACAATATCTGGTTTGTATTCTTGAATTATTTTTTTTAATTTTTTGTACGCAAGAAAATCATTTTTAATATTTATTTCGCGCAGCATTTCTTCAACAATAATCGGTTTCAAGCCTAAATTTTCTACAATAAAATCAGAACTTTCTTCCGATTCATCTTTTGCTCCACCAACCAATAATGTTTCAAAATCAGAAGACATATATTTACTCAAATACGCAACATTGTAAGTTGGTCCACCAAGATTAAATCTATTTATAATGCGCAATACTTTTATCATTTTTTGTGATAGTTTATTATTCTGCAATATTTTTTTTCCACCAATATTGAAAAACAATTAATGCCCAAACTCTTGCTACTGCATCATTTGGGTTTTTACTAAAAAGTTGAAATTTTATTTTTTTTATTTCTTCAACATTAAAAATATTTTGTTCTTCAATAAATTTATCTTCCAACAATTCGTTCGTAATCATTGACTTTAAATCTGATTGAAACCATTTTAAAAGTGGTACTTCAAATCCTTTTTTGCCACGATTGTAAAGTTCTTCGGGCAACATATTTCTAAATGTATCTTTCAAAATTTTCTTTCCATACAATTTATCTATTTTATAATTTGTTGGTAAAGAAAAAGCAAAATCAACAATTTTATGATCCAAAAAAGGTACGCGAACTTCAAGACTTTGACTCATACTCATTCTATCAACTTTCACTAACATATCGTTTTCTAAAACCAATTCCATATCAGCTAAAAGCACAGAATTATAATCAGCATTAATATTTTTCAAAAGATTATTTTTTCTTTTTTCAAAAACATCTCTATGTTTTTTTTCCTGAAAAAAATCTGAATTAAAAATTTCTGAACCTTTATAACCCGACCATTTCGCCCATTGCCAATATCTTTCTCGTTCGTTCAACTTCATGCCTTCTGCAAATTTTTGTAACTGACGAATTTTATTTCCCGTTTTTGTATTTCTCGATTTTGGTAGTTGCTTTAAAATTGAATGTGATGATTTTACCAAATTAGCTTTCAATCCTCCATTACGAGCTTTTAATTCAGCCGCATGCTTGTTATATCCAGCAAAAATTTCATCAGCACCGTCACCAGAAAGCGCAACAGTTACATACTTTTTTGTATGCATACTTAAAATATTAACAACCAATGCCGAAGAATCAGCAAAAGGTTCATCAATATAATCAAGCACTTGATGAAGATTAGAAAACAAATCGTTATTACTCAATTGAAAAGCGGTATGATTTGTTTTGTATTTTTTTGCAACTAATTGTGCATAATGCGTTTCATCAAACAATGGTTCATCTTTATAGCCAATAGAAAATGTATTCAAATGCTTTGTTTGTTGTGCAGCAATGGCTGTAATAATTGAGGAATCAATTCCTCCACTCAAAAACGTACCAAGAGGAACATCAGCAATCATACGATTTTGAACAGATTCTTCTACTAATTTTTTTAATTTTTTTTGTGCAACATCGTAAGTTGGGTATTCAACCAAATTTTCGGAATAAGGAATTGAATAGTATTTTTTTTGATGAATTTCCTTGTTAGAATTAATTGTCAAATAATTTCCTGCATCCAATTTTAATACATTTTCAAAAATAGAATATGGAGCTGGAATATAATTCAAATGAAAATACATTTGTAATGATGCTTTATCAATTTGCTTTGGAATGCCAAATAAAATCAAGGCTTTCATCTCCGATGCAAACACAAATCGTTCATCATCTTTATAAAAATACAAAGGCTTAATGCCAAATCTATCTCGTGCTAAAAATAATTCTTCACTTACATTATCATAAATTGCAAAAGCAAACTCACCATCTAATTTTGTTACACAATTTTTTTTTTCGGTAATAAATAAATAAAGTAATACTTCTGTGTCACTTTGCGATTTGAATTGAACGCCTTTATTTATAAGCTGTTGGCGAAGTTCTTTGTAATTAAAAATTTCTCCATTAAATACAATCGTATATCTTCCGCTCACATCTGTAAAAGGTTGTGCAGCTAAATTGCTTGTATCAATAATTGATAATCTGCGATGACCTAAAGCACACTTATTATGCGTAAAAATGCCTTCTCCATCTGGTCCACGCTGACGCAATGAATAACTGATGACGCAAATTAAAATTATGTTTGATGACATTGAAAATAGTTGTTAATTATATTCTATTTTTACAGCAATAAAAAATAGTTGTAACAAAGAAAACTAAATTAGTTTTACATATCACTGATGCTATTTTAGTATATTAACAAAGTTTTTCACATTGTGTTGAATGATGAAAATTAGCAATGAAATTTTATGTGTGGCATCGCAGGTATACTAGCTTTTAACGAAAACGAAAAAAAATATTTACACAAAATAAGTGCATCTACTTATTCATTGCGTCAGCGTGGACCAGATGGAGAAGGCATT
>JAYTXX010000071.1:0-22804 GCA_043742725.1 Bacteroidota bacterium
CTCAGGTATCGGTCACGCTGAACATCGTTGTGTCCGATCAAGTTCTCCTGGGCTCAACTGACGGCGCAGCCGAGCTAGATGGGTATGGACCCGTTCCAGCTTCGCTGGTCCGCGAGCTCGCATCAGCCCCAAGCGACGTGCAAGCTGCCGTCCGGCGGCTCTACGCCCGCCCCGGTGCTGGGAGCTGTTGCAACCGAATATGTTTTATCTTTTAAAACGCGAGTGGAATAACTAAAATTATTTTCTGTTTTTTGAGTGATTGCAAAAGATGTGTCGTTGAAATTCAAACGTAATTGATTTGTATTTTGTGTATTGAAATTCCAATTAATTTTTGTTCCTGCAGGAACTATCAAATCACCTGTATTTTTAAGTGTTTCATCTTTTTTATTCAAATATTTTGGATACGTTAATGCAATATCAAAATTCAATAAAATAGGATTTGGCAATGCAACCAATTCATATTCTTTCGATTTGAAACCATCAGCAACTAATTGAAACAAAATATTTTTTTGCACATTTTTAAATACATATTTAAAATTTACAATGCTTTCTTTTTCCAATTTGAATTCATTGCCATCAATCTCAATAGAAGCATTGTCGGGAATTTCGTTGCCTGTTAGTTTTATTTTTAATTCATAATCTTGTTGCGCAACAGTTTTTAAATCACCATTTGTAACCACAAATTGAAAAGGTGCTTCTCGTTCAAAATACTCATTGTGTTTTACCAATCGTTTTGTTCCATCTGTGATAATGCTTGGTGCAGAAAATAAAATTACGGTTATCAGCAACACAGGAATTAGTGCGTATTTCAAATACTTTTTGTTTTCCGAAAAATCAATTGCCGATGCAAAAGGAACAGGTTTTAATTCTTTAATTTTTTGATTAATACTTGCATCAAGCAGTTGTTGATTATTGCTTGTTAATTGCGGATTGTTACTTGATTGCTGAAGTTGCAATACATTCAATAATTTATCTTGCACATTCAAAAAATGTTTTCCAATAATTTTTGAAGCTTCTTCGTGCGAAATTATTTTTCCGAATCGGTATAATTTTGAAAGTGGAATAGCAATGTATTTTACAAGCACAAAGCCACTTGTGATAATAAATAAGTAAAATAAAACAGTGCGAACAATGGTATTGAAATGTGCAAAATATTCAAGCGCAGTTACCGAAACAAAAAACAAAAGTACTAACGCAACACTATACAGAATCCCTCGTACTACTTGATTTTTGTAGTATTTGCGAATAAATTCATCTAATTTTTCAATTAAACTTTGATAAGCAACAGTTGACATTTGTATTTTGATAAAGAAAAGTTTATTCTCTTATATGCCCAAAGATACAAATACTTGCACGATTTTTCAAGTGATGAAAACAACTCAATTATTTGTGTTGAGGTTTTCTAAACGGTTTTTTCTTTCCGTTGAATGGTCGTTTGGTTTTCACATCTGGAGCATAAACAGGACCATTTCCAAGATGTTCGGGCAACGGTATTTTTTTTACTTCAGCATCAATTAAGGTTTCTATTTGTTGAAATTTTTGCTGATCAAATTCGTTAATAAAAGTTAATGCAACACCCGTTGAAGCAGCACGAGCAGTCCTTCCAATGCGATGTATATAATCTTCTGCATCATTCGGAACATCATAATTTATAACCAATCCAATATCTTCAATATCAATTCCGCGCGAAAGAATATCTGTTGCAACTAAAATTTGTAATTTTTTACTTCTAAAATTTCGCAACACTTCTTCGCGTTCATTTTGTTCCAAATCCGAATGAATTGCTTTTGCTTTTAAATGTGCTTTTTGCAAGTCGCGCTCCAGCTCTTTTACTTTTTGTTTGGTAGAAACAAAAATGATAACACTGCTCAACTCTTTTCCTTCGATCAACGATTTTATTAAATTATTTTTTTGAGTATCGTAAACCAAATAAGCACCTTGAACCACTCCTTCGGCTGGCTTTGAAATAGAAAGACTTATTTCGTCAGGATGATTTAAAAGTTTGGTAGCAAGCGTTCTAATTTTTGGTGGCATAGTAGCCGAAAACATCAATGTTTGTCTATTCTTTGGAAGATATGTTGTGATTTTTAAAATGTCATCTACAAAACCCATATCCAACATTCTATCAGCTTCATCTAAAATTAAATGTTGTAAATCATCGAGCTTCACATAGCCCATATTCAAATGCGCCATTAGCCTGCCTGGTGTTGCAACAATAATGTTTGCACCTTGTGTTAATGCACGTCTTTCAACTTCAAAAACACTTCCATCGCTTCCGCCATAAATAGCTAATGAACTTACCGATGTAAAATACGAAAAGCCTTGTAATGCTTGATCTATTTGCAAAGCAAGTTCGCGCGTTGGAACAATTACCAATGTATTGGTTTTGTCTGTTGGATTTGCCGAAAGTTTATTTAATATCGGAAGCACAAAAGCGGCAGTTTTTCCTGTGCCTGTTTGTGCGCAAGCAATTAAATCTTTATTCGCTAAAATTTTTGGAATGGCTTGTTCTTGAATTGGAGTAGGCGTTTCAAAGCCCATTGAATCGAGCCCTTCTTGCAAGCTTTGTTCAAAATTAAAATCTATGAATTTCAAATGTTATTTATTTTATGTTTCCACGAAGATACGTTATGTTTTTCATTCTTGTTTATTGAGCCTGTGATTGGAGTGCAAATTTGTTACAATTATTTGAAATTAATTATACCTCCCTACTCATTTAAAAAACTTTATATTCGTGTACATTTAATGAACGATGTTTAAAATTATTTTCAAATTAGGTGGTTGGAAAATCACACATTATTTACCAAGCGAAATAAAGAAATGTGTGATAGTAGCAGCTCCACATACAAGTAATTGGGATTTTGTTTTTGGAATGGGCGCATTAAAATTTATGAAATTGAAACTTCGTTTTTCAATAAAAAAAGAATGGATTATTTTTCCTTTCAAAAAATTATTTCTTTCGCTCGGTGCATTGCCAATTGATAGAAGTCCCAAAAATAATTCAACCGAAAAAACAAGTACAGTTGATGCAATGGTACATCTTTTTGAAAGCAGAGATGATTTGAAATTATTAATTACACCTGAAGGTACACGCAAGCGAGTTGAGAAATGGAAAACAGGATTTTACTATGTTGCACTAAAAGCAAATGTGCCAATAGCATTGGGTTTTATGGATTATAAAAAACGCGAATGTGGTATTGATAAAATAATTTATCCAACAGGAGATTTTAAAAATGATATGAAACAAGTGATGGAATTTTATAAAAATATTAATGCAAAACATCCCGAAAATTTTAGCGTAGATTTGGAATTAATTAAATAAAAATAGAAAACAATGAAAGCAATTTTTAAAATAACATTTCTTTTTATCATTTCGCAAAGTGTTGTATATGCGCAAAATCGTAACATTGAATTTGAACATACTGCTTGGGCGGATGTTTTAGCAAAAGCAAAAAAAGAAAACAAAATGATTTATGTGGATTGCTACACAAGCTGGTGTGGACCTTGCAAGTGGATGGCAAAAAATGTTTTTACAAATGATACAGCCGCTGATTTTTACAATGCCAATTTTGTGAATGCAAAAGTTGATATGGAAAAAGGCGAAGGAATTGAGTTGGCAAAAAAATATGATGTGAGAGCTTATCCAACAATGTTGTATTTAGATGCAAATGGTGTGCAATTGCATCGTACTTGTGGTTCAACACTGACACAAAATTTTATAGCCAATGGCAAAAATGCTTTGAATATCGAAACGCAATTGGCAACCTACACTAAAAAATTTAGCACCACAAAAGTAGATGCAAATTTTGCTTTCACTTATTTTGATATGCTTGAAAACGCTTGTCAAATATACGATGCAGAATTGGTTCGATATTTTGATTCGGAAAATGAAAGCAATTTTATATCAAATGAAAATTGGAAAATTATTAATCGATTTGTAGAGCGTGAAGATTCAAAAGCATTTATTTATATGGAAAAATACAAAGAGGAGTTTTCCAAATTATATACTACAAATGCTGTTGATACTAAAATAATTCAAGTTTATCGTAGTGGATTGTTTTCTGCAATTCAAAATAAAAACAAAGAACGTTTTGAATTATTGAAAACAAAATTTAAAAATACCAATGCAAAAAATGCAGATAAAACAATTGCTGAAGCAGATATTAAAATGGTTCAAAATGATAAAGATTGGAAAAAGTATGCTGCTTTGGTTTTGAATTATGTAGAACAGTACAGCACAAATGATGCGTATGAATTAAATTCATTTGCTTGGTCGTTTTATGAAAACATAGACGATAAAGCATTGCTTGAAAAAGCTGCAGGATGGGCAAAGCACGCAACCTCGATAGAAGATAATTATGCACTAAATGATACTTATGCTGCTTTGCTTTTTAAAATTGGAAATAAAGCAGAAGCAAAAAAAATTGCAGAAAAAGCAATTGCTTTAGCAAAAAAATCGGGTGATGATTATAAGGAAACGCAAGAACTTTTGGATAAAATAAATGCAATGAAATAATTTTCATTGCATTTATTTTTTAGTTGAATTTCCAATTTATTTATTTACCAATACTTTATAAGTTAATGTAGTACCTGCTAATTCTAATGTTTTAGCAACAGAGCAATATTTTTCCATCGAAAGTTGCACTGCTCTTTCTGCTTTTTCAACATCAATTTGTCCTTTCAATTTAAAATGAATTTCGGCTGTTTTCCATAGTGCTGGCTCTTTTCCTTTTTCACGTTCACTATCAATGGTTATTTCAAATGCATCAATAATTTGTTTTTGTTTTTTCAAAATCATAATAACATCAATGGCTGTGCAACCTCCCAAACCCATTATGAGCATTTGCATTGGTCGCACACCTTTGTTGTGTCCTCCAATATCTTCGCCAGCATCCATATAAGCAATATTGCCTGTTTCGCTTTTTGCTTCAAAATAAAAATCGCTATCTAATCGTTTTAATTCTATTCGCATAATTTGAAATTACTTAATACTATTTAATACATCCGTAATTTTTTGTTTCTCTGCTTTGATATTTGCCAATTCATTTTCTAATGCTTTTTGTTCATCAGCAGGCGCATTTTTTGTTTTTGCATCTGTTAATTTTTGATTGGCTACACCTTCTTTTTTCTCATACAAAGAAATTAAATTAGTAATGTTTCTTTTCACATAAGCCACTATCCATTTGCTTGCTGCAGTATCGTTTGCAATTTTTGCTAATAAAGCTACTCCGCTATTTACGGTTTCATCTTTTTTAACAATTTTCAAAAAATTTCCATAATAATTTACAAATCCAAATTTTGAAAAACCATCATATTTATCTTCTAGTTTCACAAAAAAATCATTGTTGTCATCACTTCCATAATTAGAGTATAAATCAGCAACGATGGATAAAATATCTTTGCTTTTTTCATTCTCATATTGCTTTGCCAATTTCATTGCTTCCTCTGGATTTGCCTTTGCAATGCCTGCTAACGAAGTACCAACAACACTATATGCTTTGTCGTTTAATCCATTTTTATAAAGCGTTTGCAAATCATCATCTTTATAATTTTCACTTAAATAATCCATTGCTGTTGAACGCACAAGTGCTTTTGCATCTGATGTAGCAAGTTTTATTAGTTTTTCTTTTATTTCTTTTTCGTGTCCAGATTGTACGTTTTTCAATGCTTCAATTATATCAGCACGAATGCCATAATATTTATCGTCAAGTGCTAAAATGATGATTGCTGTTCCGATTGAGTCGGTTGCTTTTTTTCTAAGTTTTGATAATGCTTCAGCTCTGTCGGAATACAATGGTGCGTTTTTATATTGAAATGCCCATTCTTTCACCGATTTGCTTTCGTTTTTAACACAAAGCAATTGTTTTTCTGCATCCACATTTACTAAATCGGGTTGAGTGTTGGCATCAAATTCAAATGTTTCGTCAGCTTTTGTAACGGTTATTTTTTTGCGTTCTACTTTTCCGTTTGAATATATATCTACATAAATTGGTAATTTGAATAAGGCTGTTTTTGTTACATCTTGCGTTTGTTTAATTTGTACTTTTTCTTTTTTACTGGCAACATCATACGTTGATTTGATTGTTAATTCGGGATGACCAGGCGATAAAAACCATTGATTGAAAAACCAATTTAAGTCTTCTCCAGTAACTTGTTCAAATGCCAAACGTAGGTTGTGAATTTCTGCTGATTGAAATTTATTTGTTTCTAAATATAATTTTAGTGAAGCAAAAAAAGCATCATCACCAACATATTTGCGAAGCATGTGAAGTACTTGTCCGCCTTTGTTGTAGCTATGTCCATCAAACATATCTTCTTTGTCATCGTAATAAAAGCGAACTAAATTAACTTGTTTGCGAGTAGCTTCATTCAAATATCCATCGCGCGAATCAACACTATTTGCATCAGCATCATCGCGACCATATTTGTACTCGTTCCACAAATATTCGCCATACGTTGCAAACGATTCGTTAAGTGGTAAGTTGCTCCACGACTCGCATGTAACCAAGTCGCCAAACCATTGATGAAACAATTCATGAGAAATTACATCTTCATTTGTTCTATCCAATAATTCTCTGTCGGTGCGCTGTAAAAACTCGCCATGTAAAGTTGCTGTTGTATTTTCCATTGCTCCCGAAACATAATCGCGAACAATTATTTGCGAATATTTATTCCATGCATACGGAACGCCTAATTTTTTTGAGAAAAAATCAATCATCTCGGGAGTATTGCCAAATATGGCTTTTGCATAAGGTTCGTATTCTTTTTCTACATAATAATTTACTTCTTTATCATTCCATTTATCTTTCACTATTGCAAATTCGCCAATAGCCATCATTGCCAAATAAGTGGAATGTGGCAAATCCATTTTCCAATAATCAGTTCGAGTTCCATCTCCATTATCTGAAGAAGAAATTAATTCTCCATTAGAAAGTGTAGTGTATTTTTTATCAACGGTAATAAAAATTTCTTGAGTCATTTTTTCATTTGGATGGTCAATGGTTGGCATCCAAACTGAATTTGATTGTGTTTCGCCTTGTGTCCAAATTTGTTTTGGTTTATCTTTTATTTTTCCATCGGGGTTAATAAAATACAAACCTTTATCATCAGTAATAGCGGCACTTCCACCGCCTTTTTTCAATTCGTTTGGCTTGGCAACGTAATCAATATATACATTGTATGTTTCGTTGTTTTTATATTCTTTGTCCAATTTAATGGTAAGTAAATCGTTTTCGTAAGTGTATTGCAAAGGCGAGTGTGCTCTGCCATTTACCAATGCTACTTCTTTAATTTCCATTCCTCGTGCATCAAGCACCAATGTTGATGTTGGATAAAAATAAGGTTTCACATAAAGTGACGCTTTGCCATACATATATTGTTTTTCCCAATCAAAACTCACTTCCAGCTTGGTGTTGAGAATATCACTCAAACGAGTTGCTGCTGCTTGATAATTTTTTGGTGCAGTTTCTTTACTTGTTTTTTCAATAGTATCTAACTGAACAACAGGAATATTTTTGTTGTTAGAATTTTCTGATTTTTTAAATGTATTGCAAGCACTTAACAAAAGTACAGAAGCAAGAATGATGGAATATTTTTTTGAAATCATAATTTGTTTTTTTGGAAATTCAAAGGTTGTGAAAAATATTATATTGGCAATAAAAAGAATGCTGAATTTGTTTAGAATTGTGATGATTGGGAATAAATAATTATGGAAGGGTTGATTATTCAACAAACCCCCGTTTCAATAAAATATCAAATCCATTGCTTATTCCAAAAATCAATATATTTACCATAGAAATTTTAAGCACATATTTTTTATGATAAAACCGAAATTAATAGCTCTTGTATTTGTGCTACTTGTAGCCACTGCATTTGCACAATTTCCCCAAAGCAATTACCAAAGCGCAAGCAATAACTATTATTGGAAAAACCGAAAGCCGTATGATGGTTATTGGCAACAAGATGTGCATTACAAAATAAATGCAAGCATTGATGATAAAACAGATATTGTTGATGGCAAAGAAGAATTGACGTATTATAATAATTCGCCCGATGAATTAACATTTGTTTATTTTCATTTGTATAGCAATGCACAAGTTAAAAATTCATACCTCGGCAATTTGTACGAAAACAATGGTGTGAAACTAAAATTTGGAAAATATCAAGAGAAAGAATTAGGAACTGAAATTTCAAAAATTACTATTGATGGAATAGATTTAAAAACAGAAAAAGACAATACAGTTATAAAAGTATATCTTCCAAAACCATTACAATCAGGCGAAAGCATAACATTTACTATTGAATTTAAAACGTATTTTGATTCGGGAACAATTCGTAATCGAATGAAATTATTTAATGCTTGGGGTTTCAAACATTATGATGTGGTGCATTGGTATCCGCGCATTTCGGTATATGACAGAAAATTTGGTTGGGATACCGACCAACACATGGATCATGAATTTTATGGAGACTTCGGAACTTATGATGTAGCATTTACTTTTCCAAATAACTATGTGTTGGATGCAACAGGCATTTTGTTGAACAAAGAAGAAGTGATGCCAGCAGATTTACGTTCGAAATTAGACATCAAAAATTTTAAAGATAAACCTTGGGGAGAAAAACCTTCGGTGATTATTGCCGCTGATGGAACTACAAAAACATGGAAATTTCATGCAGAAAATGTACACGATTTTGCATTAACTGCCGACCCTACTTATCGCATTGGAGAAACAGAATGGAACGGAATAAAATGTATTGCCTTGGTTGAAGAACCACATGCAAGTCGTTGGCAAAATGCAGCAGACTATACTGCAAAAATTATTAAAACAAATTCAGAAAATATTGGAATGTATGCCTATCCAAAAATGATTGTTGCCGATGCACAAGATGGAATGGAATATCCAATGCTTACGCTTGATGGTGGCTATGATCCAGATTACCGCGATTTATTTACACACGAAATTTCGCACAATTGGTTTTTTGGAATGGTTGGAAATAATGAAACATACAGGGCTGCACTTGATGAAGGCTTTACACAATTTTTAAGCACATCTACTTATGAACGTCTTGAAGGAAAAGAACGTGTGCGATTTAAAGCAAAATCAAATTATGTGGAACGATTTACAGAGCCCGATTTGGTGCGTAATTCCGAAGTTTACAACGGTTATATAAATTCAGCAGCAAAAAATGTAGAAACATTTATGGCAGTTCATTCCGATATGTACAATGGTGCTCTTCGTCACGGTGGTGGCTATTCGCAAGTGTATATGAAAACAGCTACAATGCTTTACAATTTGCAATATACACTTGGCGATTCGTTGTTTCAAAAAGCAATGAGCCATTATTTTAATCAATGGAAAATGGCACATCCTTACATTGAAGATTTTAGAAATTCAATTATTCAATTTACACACGTTGATTTGAATTGGTTTTTTGACGAATGGATAGAAACCTCTAAAACCATTGATTATGCTGTGAAACGAGTGAAGCGAGGAAAAACAAAAGGAGAATATCAAATTACTTTCAAACGAAAAGGAATGCAAATGCCAATTGATTTTTCGGTGATTGATAAAAATGATAGCGTTTACAATTATCATATTCCAAACAATTGGTTTGTAAAAAACACAACAGCAACAGTACTTCCACGCTGGATTGGTTGGGATAAAGTAAAACCAACTTACACCGCAACTGTAACTATTCCAACAGAAATTAGCAATGTGATTATAGATAAAACAAATAGATTGGCAGATGTGAATATGCTAAACAACAGCAAAAAATTTCCTGTAAAATATGAATTTGATTCTAAAATTTATAATCCAAGCAACTGGACAAAATATGAATTGTTTGCTCGACCAGATGTGTGGTACAACGGATACGATGGAATAAAATTAGGCTTAAACATGAATGGAAATTATATGAACTACAAACATATTTTTGATGCTACGGTTTGGTTCAATTCTGGTTTGGGACAAAATTATTTGGACACAGCAACGCAACGTCATTCAAATAATTTATATGACAATGTAAGTTTTAGATTTAACTATAGAACAGCAACTGATAAGTTCATGAAAGGCTCTTCTTTTTATTTATCTGCAAAAGCATTAGATGGTTTGAATGCGTATGTTGTAGGCTTTGATAGAATGGATGTTTCGGGAAAAAACAAAGTATATATGTATTACAAATCCATGTATCGCAGAGGATTGAATGATTTGCCTTATTTGCTAATGCCAAATGAATGGGAAGTAAACAAACTCAATAATACTATAAATATTGGAATAGAACATTCTTACACTTACTCAAAAGGAGCAGGAACAATTAATTTAGCAATGCGTACATCAGCAGTTATGTGTGATTATGATTATCAAGCATTGCGATTAAATGTAGTGAATCGCACTCGACTTGGAAAATTATTGCTAAACACAAGATTGTTTGGACAATATGGTACAGGTCAAAAAGGTGCAAACGAATCGGCATTATATATAGCAGGAGCAAATCCAGAAGAAATGATGGAAAATAAATACACTCGTTCGCAAGGATTTTTTGACCCATCTTGGGCAACAATGGGTGCTACCACAAATTATTTTCAATATGGCGGAGGGCTTAATTTAAGAGGCTATGCAGGATATCTTGCACCTCAAAAAACAACTGACGGAAAAATAGTTTACACATATAAAGGATATACGGGAGCAGCAATTAATGCAGAGTTGGAATTTAGCGGTTTAGTAAATATTAAAAAACAAAATTGGTTAACCAGAACATTTAAGTTGGTAACATACATGTTTGGCGATGTTGGAACTATTAATTATAACGAACGTTCTGACCCAACTTTGAAAATGGCAGATATACGTGCAGATGCTGGATTGGGAACAGCATTAACGATAAAACGATTTGGTGTTTTACAAACTGTAAATCCGTTGACCATTCGTTTTGATATGCCATTTTTTTTAAATAAAATTCCTGCAACGGATAAAGAATATATTAAATTTCGTTTTGTTGTAAGTATCAATAGAGCATTTTAATTTTCAAAAATTAAACACATGAAAAAAATAATTGTCTTCTCAATCTCTTTATTTATAAGTGTTTCGACAATAGCACAAAACAATGATGAGTTATATGCCAAAGCTTATAAACTAAAAACAGAATACAAATACAAAGAAGCTTTTCCACTTTTTCAAGTGTTACTAAAATCCGATTCAAATAATGTAAATTATTTGCAGTATGCAAGCTATTGCTATTCCAAATATGGATTTTATTATGGTGCCGAAAATCAAAAAATAAATTATTATAAAACTGCCGAATACCTTGCTAAAAAAGCCATTCAACTAGATTCGAAAAGTGCCGATGCACATTATGTTTATGCAATGGCATTGGGAAGAATAAATGAAAATGCAAGTTCAAAACAAAAAGTTGCCAATTCAAAATTGATAAAAAATGAAGTGGATTTAGCCATTCAGTTAAATCCAAAACATGCAGGAGCATATCATATACTTGGCAGATGGAATAGAACTGTTGCAGGTTTTGGTGCTATTGAAAAAATGATGATAAACTCTTTTTTTGGTGGAGTTCCTCCGGGTGGTTCGTATGACGATGCGGTGAAATGTTTTACAACCTGTATTCAATTGGAACCAAAATTTATGTTGCATCAATATGAACTTGCACAAACTTATTTCGATATGGAAAAAGAAGTGGAAGCAAAAATATGGGCTCAAAAAGTAGTAGGAATGACTCCTTCAAGCGATGATGATATAAAAGCAAAAAAAGATGCGGAAGTGTTGTTAAAAAAAATCAAATAAAAAATTTACATGTCGGCTCAAAAAATAAAACAAAAAATAGTTACTTATCCTATCAATTTTAAATGGGGAATTTTGATTGCTATTATTGCATTTGCATTGTATGCAAACACAATTTCTAACGATTATACTTTGGATGATTGGGGAGCAATTACTGGAAACCATTATGTTCAAGAGGGTTTTGGTGGTATTCCAAAATTATTAAAAGTTGATTTTTGGCATTTTTCAAATGTGCATTTGGGTTATTATCGTCCACTGTCGCTTGTAACATTTGCTGTGGAGTATCAGTTTTTTAAGGACAATCCGCACATTAGTCATTTTATAAATGTGTTGTTGTTTGCACTTTCTGGTTTTGTACTTTTTATTTTGTTGAGCAAATTATTTAATACTTACAATAGTATATTTCCATTTCTTGCGAGTTTACTTTTTATAGCGCATCCCATTCACACCGAAATTATTGCAAACATAAAAGGTAGAGATGAATTGTTGAGTTATTTGAATATTATTTTAATGCTTTGGTTTGCATTAAAATTTATTGATACCAAAAAACAAATTCATTTGGGTTTGAGTTTGGTGTTTTGTTACTTGGCAATGCTATCAAAGGAAACAGCGGTAACAGGAGCAATTTTGCTTCCTTTGTTTTATTACTATTATGGCAATTTTAAAATTGTGGATTGCATCAAAAAAAGTATTCCGTTTATAATTGTTGTTGTTGTATTTTTTATTCAAAAAAAAATAGTGTTAGGTGCATTGAATGGAGTTATTCCTATGGACATTGTAAATTATCCTTATACGGATAGTGCTATAAAACTTCCAACCACATTTATGATTTTTGCATTATGTTTAAAATTATTATTCATTCCCCATCCACTTCGTTACGATTATTCTTTTAATCAATTACCAGCTGCGCATTTTTCAAACATCTTTGCATTGCTTGGTATGATTGTGTTTGCCATTGGTGTATATTTTACTTACAAAGAGTTTATGAAACGAAGTACATTAGGAATTGCTTTGAGTATTTTTTTTATCACGCTTGTTCCTGCATTAGCATTTATACTTTTGCGTGGTGGTATTTTTGCCGAACGTTTTTTGTTTTTTCCTTCATTAGGCTTTTCAATTGCTGGAGTTTATGGTTTAGCTATTTATAGTAAAATAGATTTAAAAAATGCAGTTACAGTAAATTTCGAGTGGATAAAATCGAACACAAAATTTGTGATTCCAATTGCTGTTTTTGTTTTATTGTTTTCGTTGAAAACAGTAAGCCGAAATTTTGTTTGGAAAAATAATTTTACGTTGTTTAGCACCGATGTGAAAACGGGCGAAAACAGTGCGCAAAATCAGCGTCATTTTGGAGATGAATTAATTAACAAAGCAACAGCAGAAAAAGATGCACAAAAAAAATTTGACTATGGTAAAGAAGCAATTGATGCGCTCCGAAAATCATTGAGTATTTATCCAAAATTTGGAGAAAGTTATTGCCAAATAGGACTTATTTATCAAACCATTATTTTTAATAACGATTCGGCAATTTACTATTACAACCGAGCAACCGAAACAGCTCCAGGATATGCCAACAGTTATTATTATTTAGGTTTTCTGTATCAAGCAATGGGACGAAATGATGTAGCTTCTTTTTATTATAACGAATCGGTAAAATACAATCCAGAATTTAGAGAAGGAATTGATGCAAAAGAAAAATTACAAAAAGCAACTGGATTGGATGTTCAAATAAATCCGCTTACATCGGCTGTGGATACTACTGTTGCAAATAAAGATACTTACTATTATCATAAACTTGGAAATTATTTTGCATCACAAGGCAATTACGATAAAGCAGCACAATCGTTTGCAAAGGCAGTAGAATTGGATAATTCCAACGAAGACTCGTATATAAATTTAGCTAATTGTTATGGAATGTTGAAGCAATATGATAAATCGATTGCCGTTGCCAATCAATTGCTTGCAAAAAATCCAAATGATGTAAGAGCATTGGAAAATCTTTCGGTTACATACAAAATTATGGGTGATGTTGCAACTTCCGAAAAATACACACAAAAAGTAAAAGAAATAAGAGGGAATTAACAATAAACAATTTCCTATTTTCCCAATCTCAAAAAATAGGAGTTTTGTCAGTTTATCTCTTTGTTTGGTACTTTTATAGAAAACGAGAAAAAAAAATCTGAAATTTGTTAAAATATATAGTTAAAATTCATAAGTTTGCACCCGAATTCAAAAAAAAAGAATAAAGCATTACTTGAAATGATTAATAAAATCAATACTTTCAGACATTTTTTACTTGCTATAATATTATTTTTTACTGTTAACACTGCAATTGCATACGAACCAGTTGAAAAAAAATCTGCAGAAACAAAATCAGAAAAATTTAATGCTGGAGAACTCATCATTGACCATATTACCGATTCACACGAATGGCACATTGCTGGTCATTTAGCACTTCCATTACCAATCATTATTTATTCTTCCAATAAAGGATTGAGCATATTTCTTTCAAATAAATTAGAAGGTGGAGAAGAGTACAATGGTTATAAATTAAATCACAATCAAATTGTTGCCGTTGATGAAGATGGAATGGTAAACCAAACAGCAACTGCAGAATTATGGGATATTTCTATCACTAAAAATGTAATGGCAATGTTCATCAGCATTGCATTAATGTTATGGATTTTTCTTTCTGTTGCAAAAACATATTCTCGCAACACAGGCAAAGCACCAAAAGGAATGCAGTCGTTCGTTGAACCACTTATTATTTTTGTGAGAGATGATATTGCAAAATCTGCAATTGGTGAAAAAAAATATAAAAAATACCTTCCTTTTTTACTTACTGTTTTCTTTTTCATTTGGATAAATAACTTATTAGGACTTATTCCCACCATACCTGGTGGAGCAAATGTTACAGGAAACATTGCTATTGGATTAACTTTGGCAGCCATTGTTTTTATTATTACCATAGTGAGTGCAAACAAACATTATTGGAGACACATATTTGCAATGCCAGGCGTTCCAATTGGAGTATTGGTACTACTCACGCCAATCGAAATTTTTGGAATGTTTTTAAAACCATTTGTATTAATGATACGATTGTTTGCCAATATGCTTGCAGGACATATTATTGCATTATCATTTTTTAGTTTGATATTTATTTTTGCCGAAATGAATACTGCTGTTGGATTTGGAGTTTCTATTTTTTCCGTAGCTTTTACAATATTTATGGGAATGCTCGAATTGCTTGTTGCATTTTTACAAGCGTATGTATTTACATTATTAGCGGCAATGTATTTTGGTTCGGCAATAGAAGAACATCATAGCGAAGAAACACATTAAGGCTGAATTCCTTTGGCAGCTTATTAAATCAAGGGAGAATAAAAAACAACACAATATGTTATCATCAATTTTATTAGATGCAACTGTTTCAGGTTCCAATGTTGGAATCGGTTATGGTATTGCAGCACTTGGTGCAGGTTTAGCTGCAGTAGGTGCAGGACTTGGTATTGGTCGTATTGGTGGAAGTGCATTAGAATCAATCGCACGTCAACCAGAGGCTATCAACGACATTCGCTCAAACATGATTTTGACGGCTGCTCTTGTTGAAGGTGCTGCGTTCTTCGCAATGGTAATTGGACTACTTGTAATTTTCTTGAAGTAATCCAAAAACAAATTTTCTGTATTGCAACGGTTGGTTGCAATACAGATTTTTAAAACACTTAACTAATAATAAACAACAAACAACGATTTTAAAATGGAATTAGTAAAACCCGCATTTGGTCTTATCTTTTGGATGTGTATCTCCTTTGGACTAATATTATTTATTCTCAAAAAATTTGCTTGGAAACCAATCCTTAAAATGTTGAGTGATAGAGAAAACTCCATTCAAGAAGCATTAGATTCGGCTGAACGCGCAAAAGAAGAAATGAAAACATTGAAATCGAGTAACGAAAAAATATTGGCGGATGCACGTAACGAACGTGATTTGATGTTGAAAGACGCTCGTGAAATAAGAGAAAAAATGATTGCTGAAGCAAAAGGAATTGCTTCAAAAGAAGGAGAACGAATGATTACTATAGCTCGCGAAAGTATTCAAAACGAAAAAATGGCGGCAATCACCGAATTGAAAAATCAAGTAGCTTCTTTATCAATTGAAATTGCAGAAAAAATATTGAAATCAGAATTATCATCTGATGAAAAACAAAAAACATTGGTAAATACATTATTAAAAGACGTTAACCTAAATTAGTTATTGGTTGTTCGTTATTAGTTGATAGAAACACAGCTAATAAAAACGACTAAAAACTAACAACTAAAATATGCAAGGAACAAGAGTAGCATCGCGATACGCAAAATCATTCATTGACTTAACAATAGAGTTGGGAGTGCTGGAACAAGCGTGTGTTGATATGAAATACATTTCGGAAGTATGCAAAAGCAATCACGATTTTGTAATATTTCTAAAAAGCCCAATTATTAAAACAGATAAAAAATTAGCTGTTTTGAAAGAAGTATTTGCTGGAAAATTGAACAAGGTAACTGATAATTACGTTCAATTAATTACAAACAAAAAACGCGAAATTTATTTAGATGAAATTGCTGTTGAGTTTGTAAATCAATACAAAGAGAAAAAGAAAATTTTAACAGCAGTAGTTACTTCAGCAACAGGAATAGACGATACCATTCGCAAAAAAGTAATGGAAATTGTTAAAGGAGTAAGCACGAGTGAAGTGGTGTTGGAAGAAAAAATAGACAAAAATATTATTGGTGGATTTATTATCAGAGTTGGCGATAAACAAATAGATGCAAGCATTGCAAGAAAATTAAATAATCTGAAAAGGTCATTTAAAGAAAATCCATTTATAAAAGAATTTTAAAAATAGTTGTTAGTTTAGTTGTTCGTTATTAGCAACTAAACACTAACAACGAACAACTAATAACGAATAACTAAAATAAGAAATGGCTGAAGTAAAACCCGCAGAAGTATCTGCAATTTTAAGACAACAATTATCAGGCTTTAAGTCTGAACAGGAACTGGAAGAAGTAGGAACTGTATTACAAGTAGGTGATGGTATTGCTCGTATTTATGGACTTTCAAAAGTACAATCAGGAGAGTTGATTGAGTTTTCAAATGGCTTAAAAGGAATTGTATTAAACCTTGAAGAAGACAACGTAGGAGCTGTAACACTTGGTTCATCAAACGATATCAAAGAAGGAGATACAGTAAAACGTACTGGAAAAATTGCTTCATTGCAAGTTGGAGAAGGAATGTTAGGTCGTGTGGTGGATACAATGGGACATCCAATTGATGGAAAAGGTCCAATTACTGGAACATTGTACGAAATGCCATTGGAGCGTAAAGCACCAGGAGTAATCTATCGTCAGCCTGTAAATGAGCCATTGCAAACTGGTATTAAAGCAGTAGATGCAATGATTCCAATTGGTCGTGGGCAACGTGAGTTAATCATTGGCGATCGTCAAACAGGAAAAACGGCTGTTGCAATTGATACCATCATTAATCAAAAAGAATTTTACGAAGCAGGAAATCCTGTGTTTTGTATATATGTTGCTATTGGACAAAAAGGTTCAACAGTAGCAAACATTCAACGTGTGTTGGAAGAAAATGGAGCAATGGCATATTCAGTAATTGTATCTGCAACAGCTTCTGACCCTGCTCCAATGCAATTTTATGCACCATTTGCTGGTGCAGCTATCGGAGAATTTTTCCGTGATAGTGGTCGTCCTGCATTAATTGTGTATGATGATTTGTCAAAACAAGCAGTTGCTTACCGTGAAGTTTCTCTTTTATTAAGAAGACCTCCGGGACGTGAAGCATACCCAGGTGATGTGTTTTATTTACACAGTCGTTTATTAGAGCGTGCTGCGAAAATTAATCAGAACGATGCTATTGCAAAAGACATGAATGATTTGCCAGAATCTATCAAAGGAATTGTAAAAGGTGGTGGTTCATTAACTGCATTGCCAATTATTGAAACACAAGCTGGTGACGTATCAGCATATATTCCTACAAACGTAATTTCAATTACTGATGGACAAATTTTCTTGGAAGTAAATTTATTTAACGCAGGTGTTCGTCCAGCAATTAACGTAGGTATTTCGGTATCACGTGTGGGTGGTAATGCTCAAATTAAATCAATGAAAAAAGTTGCTGGTACATTGAAACTTGACCAAGCACAGTATCGTGAATTAGAAGCATTTTCTAAATTTGGTTCTGATTTAGATGCGGCAACAAAATCTGTTTTGGATAAAGGTTCTCGTAACGTAGAAATTTTGAAACAAGCACAATATTCTCCATTGCGTGTGGAACAGCAAATTGCAATTATTTATTGTGGCACAAAAGGTTTGTTGCGTAATGTTCCTGTAAATAAAGTAAAAGAATTTGAAACAGAATACTTGGCATTTTTAGAATCAAAACACAAAAATATTTTGAATGATTTGAAAGCAGGAAAATACACAGATGAAATTACTGATGTATTGGAAAATGTTGCAAAAGATTTGGCAAAAGGATACGACAAATAAAAGTAATTAGCCAATAGAAAATAGGGAATAGTCCCTAATTGCTATTGGCTATTAACTAATGGCAAATAAAAGATGGCAAATTTAAAAGAGGTTCGTAATCGAATAACATCTGTAAGTTCTACACAGCAAATAACAAGCGCTATGAAAATGGTGAGTGCTGCAAAGTTGCGTAGAGCACAAGATGCTGTTACACAAATGCGTCCGTACGCAAATAAACTGAAAGAAATTTTAGAAAATTTAAGTGCAAGTTTGGATAGTTCGGAAGGCGTTTACTCAAAACAACGTGAAATAAAAAATGTGTTGTTGATTGTTATTACTTCTAATCGTGGGTTGTGTGGTGGATTTAATGCCAATGTAATAAAAGCTACTAATCGTTTAGCAATCGAAAAATATAAAGGTTGCAAAGTAAGTGTATTGTGTGTTGGAAAAAAGGGAGCTGATTTTTTCAGAAAAACAGATTATGCAATTACTGGAACAGATTTGCCTCGTGGATTAAATGAATTGTTTGATAAATTAACATTTACAAACGTAGCACCTGTTGCCGAAAAAATTATGGAATCATTTGCTACATCACAATTTGATACAATAGAATTGATTTACAACCAATTTAAAAATGCAGCAGTACAAATCACAACTGTTGAACAGTTTTTACCAGTATTGCCTCCAAAACACAAAGACAAAACTCCTTCAATTGATTATATTTTTGAACCATCAAAACAATACATTGTTGAAGATTTAATTCCTCGCTCATTAAAAACACAATTCTTCAAAGCATTGTTAGATTCATTGGCAGCCGAACATGGCGCACGTATGACTGCAATGCACAAAGCAACTGACAATGCTGGTGCATTGATAAAAGAATTGAAACTTACTTACAACAAGGCACGCCAAGCGGCAATTACCAACGAAATTTTAGAAATTGTTGGTGTGCAGAAGCATTGAATGGATAAGCTTTTTTTGCTAAAAACTTTTAATTTTTTCAATTAAATTTTATATTCACAATTGTTATACATTTGCCAAAATCAAAATGAAAATTGGCTATCTGTCTTTAAATATTTTTAACTAAAAAAACAAAAAACATGAAAAGAAAATTACTACAAAAAAATCAGTTAATAATATGGTGTAGTCTATTATTACTAATGTTAAACTCAAATAGTTGGGCTCAGCTTGGAGTTTACCAGTTTACAGCAGCAGGAACGTGTCCGGTTGCTGCAACAAGTGTAACTACTCAACCAGCGAATGCTTCTTTTGGGGCATATACAACTGCAAATACTACATGTAATGCAACAGCTAACGTATTTAATAACAGTGCTTGGAATACAACAACTACAATTGACCTTGCCGAGTATAACCAATTTACTATTACTCCAGCATCTTGTTATAATTTAACATTAACATCATTGATTTTCACACATAGTGTGAGTCAGAACCAAAATCCAACAACAACACAATGGCATTTGCGTTCGAGCAAAGATGGTTATGCTACTGATATTTCTTCTGGAAATGCGATTACTACTTCAACTACTTCAACAGTTACACTTACAGGCTTTACAAATGTTGGAACAACAACTTTTAGGTTTTATATTACAGATATTAAAGCAAACACAACTACATGGAGAAATGATGATGTAACGCTCGTTGGTACTATTAACGCGGTTAGTACATCTACTTGGTATCAAGACGCAGATACAGATGGATTAGGAAACCCAAGTGTATCTTCTGTTTCTTGTATTCAACCCGTAGGATATGTTTCAAATAGTAATGATTGCGATGACACAAATGCCTCAATAGGTTTAGCTCCGGTTTGGTATGCTGATACTGATGGAGATGGATTTGGTGATATGACTTCTACCCAAACATCTTGTGTACAGCCTGTGGGTTTTGTATCAAACAGCACCGATTGTGATGATAATGATGTAAATTCTTATCAATCTGCATCATTATACATTGATATGGATAATGATGGATACGATAATGGACAATCCGTAATATGCTATGGAGCAACTGTTCCTGCTGGTTATTCATTAACAACAACAGGAACTGATTGTGATGATAATGATGTAATTTCTTATCAATCTGCATCATTATACATCGATATGGATAATGATGGATACGATAATGGACAATCCGTAATATGCTATGGAGCAACCGTTCCAACTGGTTATTCATTAACAACAATGGGAACTGATTGTGATGATAATGATATGAATGCGTATCAATCTGCATCGTTATATATTGATATGGATAATGATGGATATGACAATGGACAATCGGTAATGTGCTATGGAACAACCGTTCCAACTGGTTATTCATTAACAACAACTGGAACCGATTGTGATGATAATGATATAAATTCTTATACATCTGCATCGTTATATATTGATATGGATAATGATGGATTTGATAATGGACAATCGGTAATGTGCTATGGAGCAACCGTTCCAACTGGATATTCATTAACAACAATGGGAACTGATTGTGATGATACAGATGCATTAATAAACCCCAATTTGGTATGGTATGCAGATACTGATACTGATGGATTAGGCGACAATGCTGTAACACAAAATGCTTGTACACAACCAACAGGATATGTTTCCAACAATACCGATTGTGATGATTCTAACAGCTCAATTACACTTCCTGTAGTTTGGTATATGGATATGGATGGTGATGGATTTGGTAACAACCTAATGACACAAACAACTTGTGCTGCACCAGTTGGTTTCGTTGCTGACAATACCGATTGCGATGATATGGATGCGCTTATCAACCCAAGCACAATATGGTATGCAGATGCAGATGGTGATGGTTTTGGCGATAACAGCACAACTCAAGCAAGCTGTACACAACCAACAGGTTATATTTCTGACAACACCGATTGTGATGACACTAATAGCGCAATCAATCCAAACACAATGTGGTATGTTGATGCAGATACTGATGGATTTGGCGACAATTCAGGAACAGGAATAATGAGTTGTACACAACCTATAACAGGTTATGTTTCTAATAACAGCGATTGTGATGATGCTAATTCATCTGTTGGAGTTGGTATAACTTGGTATGCAGATGCTGATGCAGATGGATTTGGAGATAACAATGCAAGTTTAGTTTCTTGTGCTCAACCAACAGGTTATATTTTGGATAATACAGATTGTGATGATACGAATAGTGCTATTAATGCAAACACTGTATGGTATCTTGATAATGATGGTGATGGTTTTGGTGTTTCCACAACAACGCAAACAAGTTGTACTCAACCAACAGGTTATGTATTGGTTGGAAATGATTGCGATGATAATAATCCAATATTAACTCCAAACACAATATGGTATATAGATACTGATGGCGATGGACTTGGAGACAACGCAACTTCAATTGTTTCTTGTTTTCAAATAATGGGTTATGTATTAAATAATATTGATTGTAATGATGCTGACAATACAATTGGCGCTCCAACAGCTTGGTATGTAGATGCAGATGGCGATGGATTTGGAAACAGCGCAGTAGCTCAATCATCGTGTATGCAACCTACAGGATATGTTGCCGACAGCACCGATTGCGATGATACAAATTCTTTATATAATCCGGGAGCAACAGATATTCCAGATAATGGAATAGATGAAGATTGTAGCGGAGCAGATGCTTCAACAGTAGGAATTGTAGATATTATTTCAACAGAAGGAGTAAACATATATCCAAATCCAGGAGTTGAAAGCGCTACCATAAAATTAAACGCAGCTTGGAACTCAAAAATACAAGTGAGTATTGTTTCGATTGATGGAAGATTAATGGAAAAATATCAATTTGCAAATCAACAAACAGAACTAATAATTGATACAAAAAATCTTTCGGTAGGGATGTATTTGTTTAAGGTGGAAGATGGAAACAAACAATCGATTGTACGTTGGGTAAAACAATAAACAACAATTATAATTTTTAAAAAACCTCCACTAATTTTTAGTGGAGGTTTTTTTATTTATAAGCTCCCAATAAACTGCTAATTAATTTTTTAAATAAATTTCGTTATAAATACATTTGCTTACTATCTTTGAATTCTAAAATCTCTAACCATGAAAAAATTTACCTTTTTAAAATCGATAAAACTGTTTTCTGTTTTGTTTGTAATTTGTTGTTTTATTTTCAATACAACAATGTCGGCTCAAACGCTTGGTGTTTATCAATTCACAGGAACATCTTCTGCTGATGGACAATTTAATACAGTAACCACTCAACCTGCAAATGCTTCTTTTGGTGTTTATACAAGAGTAGGCGTAAGTTGGAATTTAGGATCCAATGTGTGGAACAGCAAAGGATGGAATACAACCAACACACTAAATCTTAACCAATACAATGAGTTTACAATAACTCCAGCTACTTGTTATGATTTAACATTAACCTCTCTGACATTTAAAAATCAATTAAGTGCGCTTCCTGCTTCTGGTTCTACTACTTGGTACGTGCGTTCG
>JAYTXX010000072.1:0-12941 GCA_043742725.1 Bacteroidota bacterium
TTCGCAGATTTAAACTCAAATTTCAACGTATCAACCATATTTTTATTAGCCATTTGCATGGCGACCATTATTTAGGTTTGATGGGTTTTCTTTCTACGCTTCATCTTTTGGGTAGAACCATTGATTTGCATTTATATTGCCCAGCCGAATTGCAAGAAATTATTGAAATACAATACAAACACTCGCAAACCTATCTTAATTATAAAATTGTTTACCACCATCATCAATACATCAATAATCAATTACTGTTTGAAGATGATAAAGTAGAAGTTCGCACCATTATTTTAAATCATCGCATTCCTTGTTGTGGTTTTTTGTTTACCGAAAAAAAAATACTTCCTAATATTTCGGTAGATAAGCTAAAGCAATATAAAATTCCTGTAGATAAGATAATGGCAATAAAGCAAGGCGAAGATTATATTACAGAAAATGGAGAAGTAATAAAAAACCAAGAAATTATTAGCAGAAAATATAAATCACGTTCCTATGCTTTTTGCTCCGATACTTGCTATGATGAGCGAATTATTGATTCCATTAAAAATGTAAATTTATTGTATCACGAAGCTACTTTTTTGAACGAAAAAGCTGTAAGAGCAAAAGAAACTTTTCACACCACAGCATTGCAAGCCGCAATCATAGCGCAAAAAGCAGAAGTGAAACAATTAATGATTGGGCACTATTCTGCCCGTTACAAGGATTTACAACCATTGCTGGATGAAGCAAAAACAATTTTTCCAAATACAATTCTTGCTATTGAAGGCGAAAACACTACTGTTGTTAGTGAAATAATGTGATTTTAGCACTCAAAAAATAATTCTATTTTTTCTTCATTTGTGCTGTTTAATTTTTCCCGAAAAATAGCTCCTAATTTTATTAACTAAATGTTAATAAAATGTCCATATTTAATAGCTATTAAATTCAATATTTTAGGCTAAATGGAGTATATTTGTTAGCCTTAAAAAAAGCATAAAATAATACTAAAATTATGGAAGAAATAGTGAACGATAAAAACGAAAAACCTACCCTCACAGGAGGTGCCGCATCAACCGATTATTCAGCAGATAGTATTCAGGTATTAGAAGGACTGGAAGCAGTGCGCAAACGTCCATCAATGTACATTGGCGATACAGGACAAAAAGGATTACATCATTTGGTTTATGAAGTTGTAGATAACTCTATTGATGAGGCTTTGGCGGGGCATTGTAAAAATATTTTTGTAACTATTAATGAAGATAATTCTATCACTGTAAAAGATGATGGACGAGGAATTCCAACGGATATGCATCCGAAAGAAAAAAAATCGGCATTGGAAGTTGTAATGACAGTGTTACATGCAGGTGGAAAATTCGATAAAGATTCCTATAAAGTTTCTGGTGGATTACACGGTGTAGGTGTTTCTTGTGTGAATGCACTTTCTACACATTTAACCGTAAATGTTCATCGTAATGGAAAAGAATTTATTCAAGAATATAGTATAGGAAAACCATTATATCCTGTAAAAGAAGTAGGAACAACAGATTACAGAGGAACCATTGTTACTTTCAAACCGGATGCTTCTATTTTCACAACCACAGTTTATCATTACGATATTATTTCGGCACGCTTGCGCGAACTTTCGTTTTTGAATAAAGGAATTAGTATTACACTAACCGATGTGCGCGAAAAAGATGAAGCAGGAAATGATCGTTCGGAACATTTTTTTTCCGAAGGTGGATTGAAAGAATTTGTTGAATACCTTGATGCTACTCGTGAACGATTGATTGAAGATGTGATTTACATGGAAGGCGAAAAAAATGGAATTCCTGTGGAAGTTGCAATGATGTACAACACTTCGTTTTCCGAAAATTTACATACCTATGTAAATAATATCAATACACACGAAGGAGGAACTCATCTTGCAGGATTTAGAAGAGGTTTAACGCGTACATTAAAATCGTATGCTGAAAAATCTGGTTTGTTATCAAAAGTAAAAATTGAAATAAATGGAGATGATTTTCGTGAAGGATTAACAGCAGTAATTTCAGTAAAAGTTCAAGAACCACAATTTGAAGGACAAACAAAAACAAAATTAGGAAACAACGAAGCTATGGGAGCTGTGGATACAGCCGTTAGCGAAATGTTGAATAATTATTTAGAAGAACATCCAAAACAAGCACGCACAATTGTAGATAAAGTAATATTGGCTGCAACTGCTCGTCATGCTGCTCGTAAAGCACGTGAGATGGTGCAACGCAAAAATGTGCTTACAGGAAGCGGTTTGCCAGGAAAACTTTCTGATTGTTCAAACAACAATCCTGAAGCTTGCGAAATATATTTAGTGGAGGGAGATTCGGCAGGTGGAACAGCCAAACAAGGTCGTAATCGTGAATTTCAAGCCATACTTCCATTGCGTGGTAAAATTTTGAATGTGGAAAAAGCAATGGAATATAAAATTTATGACAACGAAGAGATAAAAAATATTTTTACTGCATTAGGCGTTTTCAGAGGAACTCCCGAAGATGATAGAGCTTTAAATATTGCAAAATTGCGTTATCATAAAGTTGTGATTATGTGTGATGCCGATGTAGATGGAAGTCATATCACAACATTAATTTTAACTTTCTTTTTCCGACACATGAAAGAATTGGTGGAAAATGGACATATTTATATTGCCACACCACCATTGTATTTAGTAAAAAAAGGAAAAGAACAAAGATATTGCTGGACAGAAGATGAGAGAGCTGCTCATATTAAAGAATTAGCTGGTGGAGAAGGAAAAGAAAATACAGTAGGTGTGCAGCGTTATAAAGGTTTGGGAGAGATGAATGCAGAACAATTGTGGCAAACAACTATGAATCCTGAATTTCGCACATTGCGCCAAGTAACCATTGATAGTGCCGCTGAAGCTGATAGAATATTTTCGATGCTTATGGGAGATGAAGTTCCTCCACGCAGAGAGTTTATTGAGAAGAATGCTAAGTATGCTAAAATTGATGTGTAACTAATTTAGAGAAATAAGAATAAAAAAATCCCGCAAATAATTTTGCGGGATTTTTTTATTCCTATTCTGATTATTCAATTTTTATTGAGCAATCATTTTTTTAGTAATTTTTTGTCCATCTACAACTTAAGTATAAAAATACATTCCTGAAGTAAAGTGAACATTATTAAGGTTTACAGAATAATTTCCTGCTTTAAGGTTTGTTTCAACTTTTTCAAAAACTTTTGCTCCTGTAATATCATAAACCTGCACACTCACATTAGTTGCCGATTTTTTCAATTGGTAATTAATAGTTGTTTGGTTTGAAAAAGGATTAGGTTGATTTTGAGCTAAAGCAAAGTTATTATTTGAAGCTTCATCAATAGAAGCAGTTTGAGGAGTAACAACTTTGTATGAAATAAGGTGGTGCTCGTATGAATAAGTTGCTCCGTAAGCGTATGATGGTATAAATAAGCCATTCCAACTGCCAGCAGTATTATATCTTACATCTTGTGGTACAATTTGCGAAGAATTGTTGTCGCAATTTGCTGCAAAAGCATTGCAATCAAAAAATGTTTGAAATGCTCCTGATTGTTCTTCGTAAGAAGAAAAGAAAAAAGCATTGTGTTGTGTATCTAAAGTATCGCCTAAATTATATAAAAAACCAGGTTTAAACATAATATCAACTCCTAATAATTTTCCTGCTGGTACATTGAATGAAGATGGTACTGCAAACATTTTTTCTCTAAAGAAAGTTATTGCTGTATCTGCATCAGTTAATGGAATTTTGAAAGTTTTTGATACAGTAGAGTTAAGTGTGTTGGAAGTGTAGGAATACTTTAATGTTTTAAATGAAAGTGTATCTGTTGAATAATTTGTAGCAGTTGCTCCTGTGTAATAATAACCAGGCATGTTTGCCGATGTTGCATTATTTAAAAGTGTAACAACTAACGTATCAACAACAAGTGGATTTATATCATTTCTTGTATAAGCATAGTTCACCGACATTGAGTCCAAACGAAATGCTGTTGTTCCATCCCAAGTTACTCCATCTATGCTGTTAAATACTGTTGATTTTACATCTAAAATATCACCGATATGATGTAACCATACAGGTGCAAAATTACCTGTTCCGAATTCTCCTAAACATAAAGAGTCGGGCATTAAATAGTTTGAATTTAATACAGCAGGACCAGTCATTCCTGCTCCTCCTCCTAAATATTGATCCATACTTATTCCGTAATTCAACCAATATTCTTCAGTTCCTGCTCGTAATGAATTTTTTATTCCTTTGTTTGCACTAAATTTTTGCACATCAAATTTAGTATGTTCAATTGCCTTTGGATTTGTTTTTCCAACTTGCATAGTTGCTTGTTGTTGAGCAAATAAGCCACTTAACATCAGGAACGAGCCTGCAATTAGTAATGATTTTTTCATTTTATTTTTAGTTTAAGTTAATTTTAATGTTTTATTTGTTCAGTAAAAGTAATTATTGAATTTGTAAAAAGCAATAAGTTGATATATTCTTTTTCGTTTTTTAACAATTTACAATGCACTTTAGTTTTTAATATCCAAAAATATCACTCAACGAAAGATATTTGATAGTGCCATATTTTTCAAGTGTTTTTATATCAAGCCCATCTTTTTTTCCAAGAACCAAGGTGGTGTATTTTTTATTTTTCAAATGTGTTTGCTCAAAATTTTTGATATCATCAAATGTAAATTTTGGAACGCTGTTATAAATATCTTTTCTGATATCATACGTTAATCCAAGTTTTTGAGCATTGTCGTAATTAAATAAAATATTTGTTTTTGTAATTCGTTCTGTTCGTATGCCTTGTAAAATAGCTTCTTTTCCAGCTTTAAAATTATTTTCCGATTGTGGCATGTTGTTTATCAAATCCATCATTCCTGCCATTGCTTCTGGTAATTTATCGGCTTGCGTTCCAATGTAGGAAAACACATAATTATAATCTGATTTTTTAGGAGCTGTGCGATAGTTTGAAAATACCGAATATGCCAATGCTTTTGATTCGCGCATTTCTTGAAATACAATGGATGACATTCCTCCACCAAAATATTCGTTGAACATTCTGATAGTTGGTACACTTGCTTTGTCATACATGCCATCTTTTGAAAGCATAATGATTTCAGCTTGTTTCATATCATAATCTACCACATATACATTTGTGTTCTCTTCCATTTCTTGAAATTTTACAGGAGCAGGAATTGGTTTCAGTGTAGTTGGTGTGCGATGTAATTTATTTAGCATAGCTGTTAATTCAGCAACAGAATTATTTCCATAATATAAAACGTGATGTTCATACGAAGTAAGTTCATTGATGATTGAAATCAATTCGTTTGATTTTAAATTTTTCAATTCATCACTTGATAAAATATTAGTGTATGGCGATTGCTTACCATACTTCCCAAAAGCAGATAATGCACTAAATAAAATTTCGTTTTTACTCAATTTTGCATCATCACGTTTTTTCAAAATATCTGAAATTACATTTTTTAATGCCTCTTCATTTGGTTGAGCATTTGCCAATAAATCTTCAAATAAAGCAGTTGCTTTTTCAATGTTTTCAGTTAATCCACTTAAACTTACATAGGTTTGTTCTGCGCTTACAAAAACATCAAATGAACAACCAAGCTTATACATTTCTTGTTGCAATGCAGCAGCAGAAAGTGTTTTTGTTCCAACAAATTTTAAATAATTAATAGCAACATCTAATTTTTTATTGTTGTTGGTTCCCATATTCAAAACATAATAAAGATTGAATGTTTTGTTTTCGGTATTAGCATTAAATAAAACGGGGATGTTGTTTTTAATGTTAAATTTTTGAATGTCTTTGTCATAATCTAAAAACACAGGCTCAATATCTTTTACCGAACCACTAATAATATTTTTTACAAAATCACTTTGCTCGTTGCGGTTTACTTCTACTGGCGTGATTGCAGGTTTTATAACTTTTTGTACATTTTTATCTTCGCCTGTGCGCTTGTAAACTACCACATAATTATTTCCATAATTTGCTTTAGCAAAATCCATAATTTGTTGTTTTGTAATTTTTGATAAGCGTTCAATTGTGCTTACATAATCTTGCCATTTTTGTCCAGTGATAAATGCACCAACAAATGCATCAGCACGAGAACCATTGTTTTCAAACATTTTTGTTTGTTGCAATTTCATGTCTGTGATAATTGCGCTCAACAACCAATCAGGAAAAGCGCCACTTTTTACTTTTTCAATTTGTTGAAGCAATAAATCTTTTACCTCTTCTAATTTTTGTCCTTCTTTTGGCGATGCGCTTAAAACTTGTACGGAATAATCTTTAAATTCCATGTCAGAAGCTCCACCATCCATTAATTTTTGTTCTTGATTCAAATTCAAATCAATCAAACCAGCTTTGCCATTTGACAAAATTCTATTTACCAACATCATCATATCAGCATCGTTACTTCCCAAACCAGCAAAGCGATAGCCAATCATAGCATTTTCTGCATCTGGACCAATTGCTTCTTTTATAATTGCTGCGGTAATTGGTTTTTCAATATAAGGTTGATAAACAGGAACAGGTTTGTTTTTCCAAGAACTAAATTTTTCATCAATCATTTTGATAGTTGCATCCATATCAAAATCACCAGATAAACAAATTGCCATATTGTTTGGCACATAATACTGGTTAAAATATTTTTTTATTTCTGTTAATGATGGATTTTTTAAATGTTCAATGGTTCCAATTGTTGTTTGTGAACCGTAAGTATTATTTGGAAAAAGTCCTTCAAACAATGCTTCCCAACTTTTTTCTCCATCATTATCTAATCCTCTGTTTTTTTCTTCATACACCGCTTCCAACTCCGTGTGAAATAAACGCATTTGTGGATTACGAAAACGCTCTGCTTCAATTGTAGTCCATTTGTCTAATTGATTGGAAGGAATATCATTTACATAAACTGTTTGTTCTAACCAAGTGTAAGCATTTGTTCCTTTAGCACCAATGCTCGAAAGCATTTTATCATATTCATTTGCAATTGCAAATTTTGATGCATATCCCGAAATGCTATCAATTTGATGATAAATAGTTTTGCGTTTTGCATCATCTTTTGTTTTGCGATATACTTCATAAAGTGCTTCAATTTTATCCAACTCTACTTTTTCTTTTGCATAATCTTTACTTCCATATTTATCTGTTCCTTTAAAAAGCATGTGCTCCAGATAATGCGCCATTCCTGTGCAATCGGTTGGGTCATTTTTACTTCCTGCACGAGTTGCAATGTAAGTTTGTATGCGTGGTGCATTTTTATATACAGTCATATAAACTGTTAATCCATTATCAAGATGATAAATACGTGCATTCAAAGGGTCGTTAGCAACGCTTTCGTATTTATATGTTTTGGCTTGTGCATAAATGCTAACTGTATTTACAAATAGAAATAAAGTTGCAAGAAAAATTTTTGTAGCAATTGATTTTTTCATTGTTGTGTGATTTTTGATTGAACGTAAATATAAACTAAAAAAATAGAAAAAATAATCAGAAAGGATAAATGGTAGTATGCTTTGATGAAAGGAAAATTATTTTTTTACATGTTTCTTGCACCATTCAAATGCTTTTTCTTTATCAGTAAAAATGGAATATGGATTTTTAGGTTTTTGAACTTTAATATAAAATTCTGCAATTAACCTATAAGCAAGGTTTTGAACCACAATAGCCGAAGCACACATTGGCGACAGGTGTTCAATTTTTATTCCATTTTCTCTTGCTTCTCTTGTAACAATTACATCGTCACCAGCAGTTACCACAAATGGAGTAGGATGTTTTTCTGTAATTTTAATAATGCAATCCAAATTTTTTAATTGCTCCGCAACATCCAATACAATTCCATCTTTAAAGTGCATTTGTCCAACACCATTATCGTGAATGGTAAAAATACATGTGTCCGATTCAACTCGTTTTATAACTTTCACGGTGCGAATATATATTTTAATTTGGATTTTCATTAAAACTTATTATGTTTGTTAAAACAAAAATTAAAGAATATGACTTTTAAGAAAACAAGAATTCCAATTTCACTTTTTTTTATTTTTTTTAGTTCTCAAAGTTTTGCTCAACAAAACGATTCAGCAACTTCCAATAAATCAACACCTCCTCCAGCTCTAAAAATTTCTGGTTATGTGGATGCGTATTATGCTTATTATACCGATTCTGTTGGAACGAACAATTATCAAAAGTTCCCTGATATTTCTCCTAAAAGCAATGTGTTTGGTGTAAACACAATTCAAATTACAGCTCAATATACTTCTGAAAAAGCAAGAGCCATAGCTACTCTTCATTATGGTGATATTGCTACGAGTGCCTGGTCGCCTGTATTTAATATGGTTCAGGAAGCGAATGCAGGAATTCGATTAACTAAAAAAATATGGTTAGATGCTGGTTTTTTTAAAACACATATTGGCACCGAAGCACTTTTGCCAAAAGATAATATTACCAGTAGCCTTTCTATCATTACGTTTTATGAGCCTTGGTGGCAAGCAGGAATTAAACTTACTTATACTCCAAACGACAAGTTGCTTTTGTGTTTACATGTATTAAATGGTTACAACACATATATAGATAATAATAAATCAAAGTCCTTTGGAATTTCATTGGGATATGCATTAGGCGAAAAAGGAAGTATTTCTTATTACAATCTTATTGGCGATGAATTTCCTGATAATACTAAATCCAAGCATTTGCGGTTTTTAAATAATATAGTTTTTAATTATCAACTTACTCCAAAATTAAAAACAAGTATTGGTGTTGATTACATCACGCAACAAAACTCGGGAATAGTTGATACTACCAAAACAGCTTCTGTTTATAGTGGCATCATTACTTTTAAATATCAAGCAATACCAAAGTTTGGTATCTATGTGAGAGGAGAAACTTTTTCTGATAAAGATGGATTTTTGACAGGAACAATAACTGATAGAACAGCTAAAACTACTGGATATATTTTGAATGGTGCAACATTGGGTTTTGAATATAAACCAACAGAAAACTCATTTATCCGTTTGGAAGGAAGAGAATTGATGATGGAAAAAAATCAAGAAATATTTATGTGGAATGGTTATATAAAAAGCAATAGAGAAGAGCTGATGATAAATATTGGTGTGTGGTTTTAAGTGTATTTTCAAATTAATAAAACGTATTTTATTTTAATAATTGACAATAAAAAAGTAGTACTAACCTAAAACTAAAAAAACATGTTTGACACAGGAACCACAGGCTTTATGCTACTTGCAACAAGTCTTGTAATGTTAATGACTCCCGGATTAGCCTTTTTTTATGGCGGATTGGCAGGAAAACGAAACATACTTGGAATTATGATTCAAAGCTTTGTTTCTATGGGAATAACCACCATTATGTGGTTTGTTTGTGGCTATTCCTTGTGTTTCAGCGGAAATGCAATGGGTGGTTTTATTGGTAATTTGGATAAAGCATTTATGCACGGGGTGAACTTAAATTCTCCTTTCCCGGGCAACACAAAATTGCCAGAGTTTGTTTTTATGGCGTATCAAATGATGTTTGCAATTATTACTCCTGCACTTATCACAGGAGCATTTGTGAATCGTATCACTTTTAAATCGTACCTACTATTTTTAGTATTATGGCAAGTGTTTGTATATTATCCATTTGCACACATGGTGTGGGGTGGTGGACTTTTACAGCAATGGGGAGTGTTGGATTTTGCTGGTGGTATAGTTGTTCATGCCACAGCAGGTTTTGCGGCATTGGCATCGGTAATTTATGTTGGAAAACGAAGAGATAAAGAATCGGCTCCGAACAGTATTCCATTGATAGCTATTGGAACTGGTTTGTTGTGGTTTGGTTGGTATGGCTTCAATGCAGGTAGTGCATTGGATGTAAATGCAGTAACAGGTTTAGCATTTTTAAATACCGATGTTGCGGCTTCTTTTGCAGCTATCACTTGGTTAGCTATTGAATGGTATTTAGTAAAAAAACCAAAATTTGTTGGATTACTTACAGGTGCTGTTGCAGGGTTGGCAACCATTACACCAGCGGCAGGCTTTGTATCACTCCCTTCGGCTTGTATTATTGGTATTGCGGCAGGTGTGGTTTGTTATGTTGCTGTTCATCTAAAAAACAAAATGGGTTGGGACGATGCACTTGATGTGTGGGGAGTACACGGTATTGGTGGTTGTTTGGGAACAATTTTATTAGGAGTGTTTGCATCCAAAGCAATGAATGCGGCAGGTACAGATGGATTGTTAGCAGGTGGTTCTCACTTTTTTGTTAAACAATGTATTGCAGTTATTGGTGCTTGTGTATATGGTTTTGTGTTTACGTATGCTATGCTTTTTATTATCAATAAAGTTACTCCAGTAAAAGTTTCGGAAGCTGATGAAGATAAAGGTTTAGATGATTCGTTGCACGGAGAAAAAGCGTATGATGAAGGTGTTTTGTAAAAAAATATTTTGATAAAAAAGCCATTGCAATTGCAGTGGCTTTTTTATTTTAAATTAAAATGTTCTGTTGCCATTTTTTCAATAGCTGTTCCAATTGCCAATGATGATGTTGCGGCTGGAGATGGAGCATTGAGTACATGAATTGCATTTCCATTAATTTCAATTTTAAAATCATCAATCATTTCACCTTCAGGTGCAAGTGCCATTGCACGAACTCCAGCTCTGCCAGGTTTTAAATCATCCATTTCAAGTGTTGGAATTAATTTGCGTAATCGTTTTAAGAAAAATGTTTTTGAAAATGCACCACGATATTCATCTAAACCAAATTTCATGTTTTTTGCAAAAAATTTCCAAGTGCCTCCAAAACCAAATGCTTCAGCAGTATCTTTCACCGAAAAATCTGTTTTTCCATAACCTTCACGTTTAAAAACAAAAACTGCATTTGGTCCACATTCCGTTCCTCCATTTATCATGCGTGTGAAGTGAACTCCAAGAAAAGGATATTTTGGATTAGGAACTGGATAAATTAAATTACGCACTTTGCTTATTCCTTTATCCGTTAAATCATAGTAATCGCCACGAAAACCAACTATTGCAGTATTTATTTTTGCTCCTTCTTTTTTTGCAATTCTATCGCTTTGCAAACCTGCACAAGTAATAATATAAGTTCCGCTAAATTTTCCTTTTGGTGTAATCACATCTGTATAATTTTCATGTTTTTCAAATGCCGTTACTTCATGTTCTGTAAGTACTTTGCTTTGCGAAAATTTGCTGTGAATTAATTCTACATACTTTCGTGAAACATCAGCATAATCAATAATTCCAGTACAAGGAACCCACAAGCCTTCAATGCCAACAGCAAATGGTTCAATTTCTTTTATTCGTTTTGCATCAATTTTTTCGATGCCTTCTACACCATTTGCCAATCCATTATTAAAAACTTTATTCATGTGTGCTAACTCCGAAACATCAGTAGCAACAACTATTTTACCACAAATATCATGTTTGATATTATGTTCTTTTGCAAATGCAACAAGCTCTCTTCTGCCATCAACACAGTTCTTGGCTTTGTACGAACCTGGTTTGTAATACAAGCCCGAATGAATTACTCCAGAATTATGTCCTGTTTGATGTGCTGCTACTTCTTTTTCTTTTTCAAGAACAAGAATTTTTTTTGAAGGATATTTTATATTGATTTTGTATGCCGCAGCAAGTCCTACAATTCCACCACCAACAATTATTATATCGTATTGATTATTTTCCACTCTGAATAAAATTTTGGTAAAAGTAAGAATTTAGATAATAGTGAATAGTGTTGGAATTTGTTTTTGGTTATAATATCAAATGTAGCGTAGAGAAGCCTCACCCGCTTTTGAGATGCTGGCTCAAATAGCTACAAGCTATTTGCCCTCCCCTCTCAAAAAGAGAGGGGGGCGATGTGTGAAACGACCGTCAATCGAGTGCGAAAGCAGAGAGCGTATCGAAAACCATTTACTGCAACACTATTTTTTTATTGGTTATATTTTTGTTTTCATCTGTTACTTGCACAAAATAAATTCCTTTTGCTTGATTACTCATATCAATAGAAGCCCCTCCCGACCTCCCCGAAGGGGAGGAGATGCTATACACAAGCTCTCCCAACACATTATATACTCGCATTTCTTTAATTTGAAATTTGTAACCTGTAATCTGAAATTTCCCATCATTCGGATTTGGATAAACCTCAAAAGAAGAATTATTTTCTAATTCATTAATGCCAACAGCTATTCCATATTTAAAAATAACTCCTACGTCAGAGGTGCCACCGAAATCAGTCGTTCCATACATATAGGTACCGTCAGAAATAAGGGAGCCCCTAGGACGTGTTCCGTTAGTACCATCAAAGTCATATAATTTTGTATAAGTATTGTCAGCTATTTTGATTTTGAAAATAATACCAGAGTTATTAACACCCCCGGAATTAGTCATTCCATAAAGAAAATTGCCATCAGAAATAAGGGAGCCCCAAGGATGCTTTCCGCTAGTATTATCAAAGTCATATAGCTTTGTATAAACATTGTCAGCTATTTTTATTTTAAAAATAGTGCCATAATTATTGAGACCACCGTCAGAAGTCATTCCATACATAAAGGTGCCGTCAGAAATAAGAGAGCCTGAAGGATATACTCCAGTAATAGGATCAAAGTCATATAGTTTTGTAAAAGTATTGTCAGAGATTTTTATTTTAAAAATAGCACCAAGATTATTTGCGCCACCATAAAAAGTCATTCCATACATAAAAACACCGTCAAAAATTAGAGAACCAACAGGATTACCCCCATTAATAGCATTAAAGTTATACAGCTTGGTAAAAGTATTATCAGCTATTTTTAGTTTAAAAATAACTCCATTAATTGCGCCACCATAAAAAGTCATTCCATACAAAAAAGTGCCATCAGAAATAAGAGAACTCGAAGGATTTTTTCCGTTGATACTATCAAAGTCATATAGCTTTGTATAAGTATTATC
>JAYTXX010000073.1:0-3594 GCA_043742725.1 Bacteroidota bacterium
CAATTTATATTTTTAAACCAATTATAAACAAGTTGAAATATAATTAATGCATTTATTAACTATTTAAAAATAAGTTATTTATAAAAATCAAATGAATAAAAAATACAGTTAAAACTGTTGATAATTTACAGAATAGTAGTAGTAACTAATTAGCTTTTTTAAGGGCAGAAAATGCAATTAACAACCAACCCGTAATGAAAAAAAGTCCACCAATTGGAGTAATTGGTCCAAGCCAAGCAAAACTCGTAAGCCCAATTAAATTGGCTGTGGAAAGTAAATACAAAGAACCTGAAAAAAGCACAATTCCAATCATAAAGCAATAGCCTGCTTTTACAATCAATTTGGAGTTTAGTTCACCATACATCAAAGCAATAGCAAGTAATGCAATGCTATGGTACATTTGGTATCGTGCGGCTGTTTCAAAGGTTTGAAGATTGAGTTCTGTGATTAAGCCAGTTTCTAATTTGGATTTTAAAAAATGAGCTGCCATTGCTCCTAAAGCAATTGCGATTGCTCCAGAAAAACCGCTAAATAGTATAAATCGTTTCTTCACTTTTCAATTATTGCTTTACCCAACGAATAATAGATTTTTTGTTTCCATCTTCTATTTTAAAGAAGTAGAAACCAGCCGAAATATTTTTGGTATCTATTTTTATCTCTGTTTGTTGTTGTCCACTGGTATATTGATTTTGTTCTATTAATCTTCCATCAATTGATAAAATACTAATTTGTATTTTTGAATTCCAACCTGTAGTTAATTTTACTGTGGCATTATCCGTTACTGGATTAGGGTAAATTGTAATTCCATACGTTGAACTTAAATCCTGCACACCCAATGTACCATCAACACCATCACAGTTTTCATCAATACTGTTCCCATTTATATCTGTAGCACCAGGATTTATGCTTGCATTATTATCATTACAATCTGTTCCTAAAGAAGTTGAAATATAACCTGAAGGAATGCTAGAACCATAGCAAACTGTTGATTGACCTGCATCGTATCCATCATTGTCATTATCTGTATATAGCAATGCTGATTGGTATTTGGTATTGTCATTATCATCGCAATCGGTTTTATTTAAAACAAAACCTACTGGTTTGGTACAATTTACTTCCGAAATACTTGGATTTCCATAAGTATCATTATCGCCATCTTTGTACCACACAGCAGCTGGATTTAATGATGCGTTTGTATCATCACAATCCATTTTGTTTAAAACATAGCCTGTTGGTTGAATACAATTTGTTTGAAAAACAGCTTGATTTCCATACATATCATTATCGCTATCCTGATACCATGTTGTGTTTGGGTTTACTTTTTCGTTTGTGTCATCACAATCTGTTTTATCCAACACATAACCTGTTGGTTGAACACAACTACAACTAACAGAAGAGACAAGTGGGTTTCCAAAATCATCGTTATCTGCATCTTCATACCAAATAGTTGTAGGATTAATTGCCATATTGGTGTCATCGCAATCGCTATTGTTTGTAACATATCCCAAAGGTTGTGCACAAGAATAATAAGGCACTAAATTGTTTCCATACGTATCACCATCAGCATCTTGGTAATACACATTTATTGTTCCTGCTCCCGTTGTATTATTGTTATCATCACAATCTGTTTTATCTAATACATAACCTGTTGGCTGGCTACAAGCATTTTGAAATACATTTGGGTTACCAAAACCATCAGAATCCATATCCAAATACCATAAAATATTAGGATTTATTGCGGCATTGGTATCATCACAATCGGTATTGTTTGTTACATATCCAACGGGTTGTGTGCAACTTAAAGAATCATTTAATATGTCTCCAAAACTATCTCCATCTGCATCTGCATACCATTTATTAGTGTTATAATAATGGTAAAGAGAATCTCCATTAAACCATTTATTATTTATTGAATCCCAGCGTTCATCAGAAAAAGTAATAAGTCTGCTTAATGAATCGTAAACGGAATATGATTTGTAACTATTAGTCCATTGAGCTCCACTCCAAGTTTGTGTTGAAAAATAAGTTGCATTACTATTTGAGTCATATACATAAAAATCTTGTGATGTATTTTCCCAAGTAGTTCCAACTCCAGTTTGCTGAATTGCATTTATCATGTTAAAATTTGCATCGTAAGTATATGTATATTTAAGTTGATAATCATAGCTTGTTCCATTCCAAGTTTGGTATTCATAACTTGTCATATTGCTATTTGAATCATAAGAATATTGGTAAAATGCGCCATCGTTTACCCAAACACTTCCACTCCACAACTGATTAGCAGAGCTGGTAATATTATTGTTTGCATCGTAAGTATTCAAATATTGGTAGTTATCTATCCAAGCAATTCCATTCCAAATTTGTTCTACTTGTTTTGTTGGATTATTATTAACATCATAAGTATAATTATCTTGGAGTATATTTTTCCAAACTGCACCATTCCATGTTTGTTTCACCCAATTGACAATTTTATTATTTACGTTGTAACTAGAAAGTGTTTGTTCCACATTATCAAAACTACTTCCGTTCCAGCTTTGGTAAATAGCTCCTGTGTTGTTATTATTCAAATCGTAAGTGTAAATATATTTTTCTCGGTTAAGCCAAGTAGAACCATTCCAATTGCTTTTAGAAATGTAAGTTGTTTGATTATTATTTGAATCATACGTGTAAATACTGTTCGATAAATTTACCCACGTATTTCCACTTCCTAATTGATAAAGATTGTTTATTAAATTTCCATTTGTATCAAAAACGTAGGTTAATTGAGTTTCATTATCCCAATTTGTTCCGTTCCAAATTTGTGTATAATAATTTGTGAGGTTATTATTGGCATTGTATATAGAGGTTTTTAAAGTGCTATTAACCCAACTACTTCCATTCCAAAGTTGCAGCAAATCGCTCGTTCTATTATTGTTTGCATCGTAAGAAAAAATTTGTTTCGAGAAATTAATCCAATTTATTCCATCTGTTGTTTTTTGTCTTACATCTAATGTTCTATTCAAATTTGCATCATACGAATAAAGGTTTCGAAAAGTAAATTTCCAAACTAAAGCAACCGTATCATATTGCCAAAAACGGGAACTGTCAAGTCTATTGCATATACTAATGCCAGAATGGTTTTCTGTTTTTTGAGAAGGACGAAATTTTTCCAAATTCAAAGGAGCAGGATTTATTTTTCGTGGAGCAAGCAGAGTATTATTTTGTGAATTAGCAACTAAAATAATAATGCTTAAAATGATGGTAAAGTTGAATTTTAGTTTCATAGTATTTTATTTAGTTAATTAAAGATAAAACAAAATTGATTACAAAAAATTGAGTGCTTATTATTTAATTTTTCTTATCATCAAAAAATCATTCATAAAAAAATTATTTCCAATATCAATATTTACTACTTGCGAAATAGTGAATTGATGTTTGAAGTAAAAATTGATTGATTTATAATTCTCTCTGTTTACATACAATTCAATAGTTTCAGCAGTTGAAATTTGTTTTAAAATATGTTCAAATAATTTTGAACCTATTCCTTTTCTATGGTAATCCACTTCGACATAAAATTTATGAAGAAAATAATTTTTTTGATTTTTTGAACTGATA
>JAYTXX010000074.1:0-5916 GCA_043742725.1 Bacteroidota bacterium
TTGGTAGAAACAACGAATAAAACAATTTGTAAGTCCCGTAGGGACGATATTTACCAATGAACTCAATGCTTTCTTAATTTCGTCCCTACGGGACTTTACTTTCTTATCGTATATTATTTTCTACCAATATATCGTCCCTACGGGACAAGCGATGCAGAAATTTTACAAAAGCAAATGAATTAATTGTTCAATTAATCTTTCATCAATTCCTAAACATAAATTACGGTTTGTCTTCATTTTTATTAAAAGCTATTTATATTTACAAAAAAATAGTTTTTTCGTTTGATGGAATATTTAGGATTTATTGCAGCCATACTCATTGGCATTTCATTAGGTTTGATAGGAGCAGGAGGCTCCATACTCACTATTCCAGTATTGGTTTATTTAATAGGAATTTCGGCTGTTGATGCTACTTCTTATTCATTGTTTATTGTTGGTATTTCAGCATTTATTGGTGTGTTGAGTTATGTAAAAAATAATTTAATTTGTTTTAAAACAGCTATTGTATTTGGTATTCCGTCAGTAATAAGTATTTTTATTACACGAAAATTTTTATTACACATCATTCCCGATTCACTCTTTTTTATTGGCTCTGTTGAAATAACAAAGAATATTGCACTAATGCTTTTATTGGCTATTCTAATGATGATTGCATCGTATTCAATGATTAAAAAAAATCCAGCAATAAAAATTGATGAAGAAAAACATAGCGAAGAATATCGTACGTTTTTAATTTTTCAACAAGGAATTATTGTTGGTATATTAGTAGGATTGGTAGGAGCAGGAGGCGGTTTTTTAATTATTCCTGCATTGGTAATGCTTGCAAAATTGCCTATGAAAAAAGCAATAGGAACTTCACTTGCAATTATTACAATCAATTCTTTTGTAGGATTTGTAAGCGATTTCGGGAATCATCAATTCGATTGGAAGTTTTTAGCAGTGTTTTCAAGTTTTGCAATTTTAGGAATTATCATTGGAACCTATTTATCTAAATTTATTAGTGGCGAAAAACTAAAACCTTTCTTTGGCTGGTTTGTATTGGTAATGGGAGTATTTATTGTTTTAAAAGAATTGGCATTTTAAGAAACCAATGTGACAAATATCACTATTCCGAAAAATATTTTAACCGTATATTTGTAAAAAATTACTTTATGTATATAGAACAACTCTACACAGGATGTTTGGCAGAAGCTGCTTATTACATCGAATCAAATGGCGAAGCTGCAATTATAGACCCATTGCGCGAAACAGAACCATATATTGCTTTAGCAAAAAAACGAAATGCAAAAATTAAATATGTTTTTGAAACACATTTTCATGCTGATTTTGTTTCGGGACACGTTGATTTGGCTCGCAAAACAAATGCTGTAATTGTGTATGGACCAACTGCAGAAGCGGGTTACGAAATAATTGTAGCAAAAGATGAAGAAACATTTATGCTTGGTAATACTAAAATAAAAGTACTTCACACACCAGGGCATACATTGGAATCATCGTGTTATTTATTGATAGATGAAAATGGAAAAGAAAATGCTGTGTTCACAGGCGATACACTTTTTGTAGGCGATGTTGGTCGCCCCGATTTGGCAGTAAAAAGCACTCTTACAATTGATGATTTAGCAGGAATGATGTACAATTCGCTGAATACAAAAATAAAAACATTGGCAGATGATGTTATTGTGTATCCAGCTCACGGAGCAGGTTCTGCTTGTGGAAAAAATATTGGTAAAGAAACTTTTTCCACCATTGGACAACAAAAGAAAATGAATTATGCCCTGCAACCGATGACCAAACAAGAGTTTGTAACAGCAGTAACAGATGGATTAACTGAACCTCCCAAATATTTTTTTATGGATGCAATGCTCAATAAACAAGGCTATGCAAACATTGATGAAGTGATGAATAAAAACACAGTTGCATTAAGCATTGATCAATTTGAAAAAGAATGGAAAAATGGAGCAATCGTTTTAGATGCAAGAGATGTAAATACATTTGAATTGGGATACGTTCCAAACTCAATAAACATAGGCTTAAACGGACAGTATGCACCTTGGGTTGGTGCATTGTTGGATGCACATGCTCCATTGCTTTTTATTGCTGATGAAGGAAAAGAAGCAGAAGCAGTTTTGCGTTTGGCACGTGTAGGTTATGAAAATGTACATGGTTATTTAAAAGGCGGAATTGAATCTTGGAAAAATGCTGGAAAACCAATGGAAACAGTAACAAGCATCAATCCCGAAGAATTTGTAAAAACAGTTAAACCAACAGATAATATTATTGATGTGCGTAATGTTGGCGAGTGGAGTAGTGGAGTAATTGCAGGAGCAAAATTAATTGCACTTGGAACATTGGAAAAAGAATTACCAATGTTAGATAAAAACAATCATTACTATGTACACTGTGCTGGTGGCTATCGTTCAATGATGGCATCGTCCATAATGAAAAAACATGGATTCAATAAAATTACCAATGTGCGTGGAGGAATAAACAAACTAAAAGAAGCAGGAATAAATCTTGTGCAGCCAGAAACAGCAACAGTTTAAAAACAAAAAAACATGAAAAAAATAATTTTAATACTTATTGCAGTTGTATCAATTTCAAACTATACAATGGCTCAAGGAAAAGTTACAAATCTATCTTCAGCAGATTTCAAAACTCAAATTGAAAACAGTAAAACAGCTGTTGTTATAGATTTGCGCACACCCGATGAAATTTCAAAAGGTTTTATAGCGGGTGCAATTTTTATTGATTATTTATCAAAAGATGCTGAACAACAACTTTTGAAATTAGATAAAAACAAAACCTATTACATCTATTGTGCTTCAGGCGGAAGAAGTTCCGATGCCGCTGAATTTATGAATAAACAAGGCTTCAAAAATATTTTTAATTTAGAAAAAGGCTTTTCTGATTGGAAAAATAAAGGCTTCGCTTTTGCGAAAAAATAATTTTCAAAATATCGTATTGAAATTTCAAAAAAATTCTATCAAATTTATTAGAAAAAATTTGATAGAATCTTTTTTTTCTTTTACATTGTGCCCTGATTTCTTAATTAAATCAAACAATAATAAAATAATTTTTAAAATGAAAAAAATATTATTAGCAACAACTATCGGTTTGTTTTTCGGAATTTTTTCGGTAAACGCTCAAAGCCCAACGAAGGAAAAATCTACACTTCCTACTGCTGAAGAGCTAAAAGGAACATATCAAATTGAATTTTTGAAAGGAGAAGAAACACCAATCTCTATCACTTTGGAAATTGTAGAAAAAATTGATAAAGCAAGAAAAGAAAGCGAAGAAACATTTTTTTATGTAAATGATAAATGTAGAGTAAAAGTATTCGCGAAAAAAGAGTTGGAGAATTTGAAAAAGTTTCCCAAGGAAGAATTTATTATTGTTAATAGTTTTAAGTAGTTCATAATAGTTTTATTACAAAATTTAAAAATCATGAAAAAAGTTATACTCTTTTGTATTTGTTTTATAACAATCAATTTTAATTCGTTTTCTCAAACTACACCAGGAACAGGAACAAGCCCTTGTAGTGCTTTGCAATTGTATCCTCAAACAGGTTGTACAAACTCATCTGGAGCTCAATACGCTGGTTATTACCAAAGCGAAAATGCTGCTGGAGCAAATGTTACAATGGCGGGAACTTCAACATTAAATCCTGCTTGTTCTTCAGATAATGAAACAACTCAAGCTGTTGAATGGCTTGCTGTAACAGCAACTGCTACAACATTTACTATAACAAACCAAACGGACTATGTGGGTGGAGGTGCTTCTACAGCAGAAAAAAGAGATTATGTAATATATTCGGGCGCATGTTCTAGTTTAACTCAAATACAATGTGTTACAGAGGTACTTAATGGTGGAACTGTTGTTGCAACTGGCTTAACAGTAGGACAGACTTATTATATAATGGTTTCTCAATCGGCTACTGCATTAACTCAATGTTCAGGTTGTACAGGAGTTTTAACTTGTATTACAAGTACAGTACCTTTTACTCCAACCAACAATTCTTGTTCAACACCCTTTTCAATGACAACCAATGTTGTATATACCTCAACAAATGCAGATGCAACAGCAGATGGTCCGAGTGTTTGTCAAAATCCAGCTTCGGGTTCTGTAGAAAATAATGTGTGGTACCAATGGTGCGCACCATCTACTTGGCCTGCAGGGCAGCAAGCGTTTTTAAATGTTAATAATCAAGTGTGTAACTCCACACAAGGATTACAGTTATCTATTTATAATCAAACAACTACCTGTACACAAATCACAGCTGGTACAGCCACCTCGGTTGTATGCCAAAATCCAGGTGCTACAACCAATTACAATTATACATTTACAGCAAATCCTAACCAGTGTTACTTGATTACATTAGATGGTTTTGCGGGAACAGCTTGTACATACAACATTTCTGTATCAGCTACTAGCAATAGTTGTACTCCTCCTACTCTTTCTTATAGTGCAGCAAGCACAATATGTTTTGGTACAAGCAAAACATTAACAGTTTCTGGGGCTTCAACATACGCTTGGAGTTCAGGAAACACAGGATCTTCGGTTACGGTTACTCCAACAACAACAACAACTTATACAGTAACAGGAACTTCAGCAACAGGTGGATGTACAAGCACAGCATCTATTGCAGTAACTGTTTCTGGTTCTACAATCACAGCAAATTCCGCTACTATTTGTAGTGGACAAACCACAAGTATTACAGCAAGCGGAGCAACTTCTTATTCTTGGAATACGGGTTCAACATCTAATCCTTTGAGTGTTACACCAGGAGCAACAACTACTTATACAGTAACAGGAACAACTGCTGGTTGTACAGGTTCTACAACGGCAATAGTAACCATTGGTTCATCATTAGGAATAACAGCAAATTCTCCAACAATATGTTCAGGTCAATCGACAAGTATAACAGCAAATGGAGCAACAACTTATATATGGAATACGGGAGTAACGAACAATCCCTTAAGTGTAACACCAGTAGGGAGTACAACTTATACAGTAACAGGCACAACAAGTGGTTGTACCGGTTCAGCAACAGCTAAAGTAACAGTAAATCCACTACCAACAGTAAGTTCAAGTTCCTCAACAATATGTAATGGACAAAATACTACGCTTACAGCGAGTGGAGCAGTTTCCTACTTATGGAACACCACAGCAACAACAACAACAATAAGTGTAACACCAAGTGCAAACACTACTTATACAGTAACTGGAACAATGAGCGGTTGTTCCAGTACAGCTGTAGGAGTAGTAACTGTAAATGCACTACCAACAGTAAGTTCAAGTTCCTCAACAATATGTAATGGACAAAATACAAGCTTAACCGCAAGTGGAGCGAGTACTTATATATGGAATACAGGTTCAACAGCAACAACAATAAGTGTAACGCCAAGTGTAAATACAACTTATACAGTAACAGGCACAACAACAGGTTGTAGTGATATAGCAATAAGTACAGTAACTGTAAATAGCTTACCAACTGTAACTGTAAACAGTGCAACAATATGTTCAGGTTCAAGTACCACATTGACAGTAAGTGGAGCAACAACTTATAATTGGAGTACGGGTGCTGCCACATCAAGTATAAGTGTAACTCCAGCGATTACAACAACCTATACCGTAACAGGGACATCAGCATCAGGTTGTACAGCTACAGCTACAAGTGTAGTTACCGTAAATGCAACTCCAACGATAAGTGGCACAGCAAGTATCACAGATGATAATTGTGCAACAAGTGTAGGATCAATAACAGGTTTAACAGCCACAGGCACAGCAACCTTAACCTATACTTGGTCAGATGCAAGCCCAACAGTAGTAAGTACATCAACATCAACAGGAGATGTATCGGGCTTATTGTTTGGTGATTATACTTTGGTAGTAACAAGTAGTTCCAATAGCTGTGTA
>JAYTXX010000075.1:0-49775 GCA_043742725.1 Bacteroidota bacterium
CTTACACTATCGATACAATTAAAAAAATCAAATCCTGATATTTCAATTTTAATAATGGAATACCGCGATAGTATTGCTCCTACTGCTGCTCACAAGGTAGGCGAATCTACTGTCGAGTTGGCTACACATTATTTTCGTGAAGTGTTGGAACTAAAAAATTATTTAGAAGAACACGAATTGCCAAAACATGGTTTACGTTTTTTCTTTACCAACAAAAACAAAAAAGATATTGCTAATCGAGTAGAATTAGGTCCGCGATTAAAATTGCCAGTGCCAAGTCATCAGCTCGATAGAGGAACATTTGAAAATTATTTAGAAAAACATACCAAAGAATTTGGTACTGAATTTATGCTTGGTGCGCGCGTGAAAGATGTAAATTTTTCTGCCGATGGACACGAAGTAATTTATAATCACAATGATGAAGAAAAACGCTTAAAAGCACGTTGGGTGGTAGATGCAACCAGTCGTTTTAGTTTATTGAAACGTAAATTGGGTTTTCAAAAACTTGCCGACCACAATGTAAATGCAGTTTGGTATCGCCTCAAAGGTGTTATTGATATTGATGAATGGAGCGAGAATGAAAATTGGAAAACTTTTTTAGCACCAAAATTACGCTATTTGAGTACAGTGCATTTTATGGATAAAGGTTATTGGGTTTGGGTAATTCCATTGGGTTCAAAAAACACAAGCATTGGTATTGTTGCCGACCAAGATATACATCCATTTGATGAAATAAATACTTACGAAAAAGCAGTAGAATGGATGAAAAAACACGAGCCACTTTGTGCCGAAAAAATTTGTCCACCAAAAGAAGAGTTGATGGATTTTAGAATCCTAAAACATTTTGCTCATCATAGTGGAAGAATTTATTCAGCCGAAAGATGGGCTGTAACAGGCGAAGCAGGGGCTTTTCTTGACCCATTTTATTCACCAGGCAGTGATTTTATTTCATTAAACAATACTTGGCTTTCCGATTTAATTTTGCGCGAATTGAATGGTGAAGACATTTCTGTTCGTGCCGAAATTTATGAACGTACTCACCTTTCTTGGTTTGATAGCTGGTTTCCAATCTATCAGCATAAATATAAATTGATGGGCAACACACAAATTATGGTGTTCAAAATATTTTGGGATTGGGCAATTTACTGGTCAGTACCTTGTTTAATATTTACCAACAAGGGTTTTACCGATTTAAAAGTTTTGAAAGAATTATTTGTAGCCGATAATAGTTTAGGAAAAAAATTTGGCGAACTAAACAAACGAATGCAAGATATGTTTCTTGCTTGGCAACCTTATGAAACCGAAATATTTGCAAACAAATACATCGACCCACTTGATTTGGATTATTTAAGAAGTTTTCAGCAAGGCATAGAAATAAAACATACGCCAAAAGAATTGTTGAAAAAAGTAGCAGAAAATATGACTGTGCTCGAACTTGTTGCTGCCGAAATGTTTCGACTTGTAAGCGTACAAACAAAAGGCACTCCAGCCGATATGAAAATAAATCCATATACCATTAGTTTAGAAAATGATGCGATAGTTGATACAACCAGCGAAAAAGCATTGCCTCCAAATGAAGCAATAGCAATGGATGTAAACAAAATGTGGTTTTATAAAAAAGAAACTGTAATGTAAATGTGTCGCAAAGAATAATTGAAGAAACGCGAAGAAAAAATTAAAAATATTCTTTGCGGTTCTTTCTTTCTTTGCGAACGAATGAGCACCTTTAATTTTTTGAAAACATTTTTCATTAAAAAAAATCAAAATAAGTTCCCCCTAAAATCCGCACATAAAAAACAAAAGAAAGTTTTACTAATTTCTTTAAACAAAAAATTCAAGTTCCCTTTTTTCATACGTTTATACAAATCAATTCCTCTATCAATAAGCATCAAATATTTCTCATGAATGCTTACCTTTGCCAATTCAATTTTTTAATAGCAATAAATAATGCCCAAAAGCACCATTAGTGAAAGTGATTTTTTAGAAGTTGTAGGCGCACGTGTACACAATCTCAAAAATATAAATGTAACCATACCTCGTAATCAACTTGTAGTTATTACAGGTTTAAGCGGAAGTGGAAAATCATCATTAGCATTTGATACCATTTATGCCGAAGGACAAAGGCGCTATATTGAAAGTTTTTCGGCTTATGCTCGTCAGTTTCTGGGTAATATGGAACGCCCCGATGTAGATAAAATCACAGGCTTGAGCCCTGTAATTTCTATTGAACAAAAAACAGTAAACAAAAACCCACGCTCTACTGTTGGTACTATTACAGAGATTTACGATTTTCTTCGTTTATTGTATGCCCGTGCATCCGATGCTTACAGCTATGTAACAGGCGAAAAAATGGTTCGTTATTCCGATGACCAAATCATCAATTTAATACTTCAAAACTTTGATGGAAAAAAAATACTAATGCTTGCACCTATAGTAAAAGGGCGCAAAGGTCATTACCGCGAATTGTTTGAACAAATAAAAAAGTGGGGTTATTTGCGTGTTCGCATCGATGGCGAAGTAGTAGAACTTACCAAACGTATTCAACTTGACAGATACAAAGTACACGACATTGAAATTGTTATTGATAGATTAGAAATAAATTCGGAATCGCGCCAACGCATTAATGAATCGTTGCAATTGGCAATGAAACAAGGCAAAGGTATCATTATGGTACAGCCTTTTGAAAAAGGAAGAATTGGTGATGAATATGGCAAAGCCAATTATTACAGTCGTCATTTAATGTGTCCTACATCGGGTATTTCGTATGATGAACCACAACCTAATTTATTTTCTTTTAACTCACCTTATGGTGCTTGCCCAAAATGCAATGGACTTGGAATGATTTCGGAAGTGGACATTAATAAAATAATTCCCAATAAAAAACTTTCGATACGAAAAGGTGCAATAGTTCCAATTGGTGTTCACAAAGGCACTTGGATTTTTAAACAACTGGAAGCCATTGGCGAAAAATATGGTTTTAATTTAGATACATCAGTTGATGAAATTTCGGACGAAGCTATCAACACTATTTTATTTGGTTCGGACGAAGTATTTAAAATAAAACAATACACCGATAGTGCTGCTACAAGCTATAGCATAGCTTTTGAAGGTATTGCCAATTTTATTGTCAAACAAAATGATGAACAAAGTTCGCCTACCATTGAAAAATGGATACAAGGATTTATGAACAAAGTAACTTGCCCGAAATGTAATGGAGATAGACTAAAACAAGAATCATTACACTTTAAAATTGATAATAAAAATATTGCAGAGCTTTCGCAATTGGGTATTATTGAATTGAACGAATGGTTTAAAGACATTGAAACCCGCTTGGATACAAAGCAAAACATTATTGGAAAAGAAGTATTGAAAGAAATTCGCACCCGCATACAATTTTTATTAGATGTTGGCTTGGATTATCTTTCATTGAACAGAAGTTCCAGAACGCTTTCGGGTGGAGAAGCACAACGTATTCGATTGGCAACTCAAATTGGTTCGCAATTGGTAGGTGTACTTTATATTTTAGATGAGCCGAGCATTGGTCTTCATCAACGTGATAATGTACGCTTAATAAATGCGTTAAAAAATTTAAAAGAAATTGGCAATTCGGTAATTGTGGTTGAACACGATAAAGAAATGATACTTGCTGCCGACCATGTTATTGATATTGGACCTGCTGCTGGAATACACGGAGGAAAAATAATAGCACAAGGAACACCAAAAGAAATTTTGAAATTTCACACACTCACTTCCGATTATATCAATGGTGTTAAAAAAATAGAAGTTCCTCAGCGAAGAAGAAAAGGAAGTGGCAAATCGCTTGTGTTGAAAGGTGCTACAGGAAATAATTTAAAAAATGTTTCAGTTGAATTTCCATTAGGAAAACTAATTTGTGTAACAGGTGTTTCGGGAAGTGGTAAATCCACATTGATAAACGAAACCCTCTACCCTATTTTGAATAAATATTTTTATAGAGCAGAAAAAAAACCAATGCCTTATAATTCAATAAAAGGTTTGGAGCATGTTGATAAAGTAATTGATATTGACCAATCGCCTATTGGTCGTACACCACGAAGCAATCCGGCAACTTACACAAATGTATTTTCGGATATTCGTAGTTTGTTTTCCGAAATTCCCGAAGCAAAAATTAGAGGTTATAAACCAGGTCGTTTTTCATTTAATGTAAAAGGTGGTCGTTGCGAAACCTGTCAAGGTGCTGGATTGAGAACAATTGAAATGAATTTTTTACCCGATGTGTATGTAAATTGCGAAACCTGCAATGGTAAGCGCTACAACAAAGAAACATTAGAAATACGCTACAAAGGAAAATCTATAAGCGATGTACTTAATATGAACATTGATACTGCTGTGGAATTTTTTGAAAAGATTCCTTCAATTCTTCAAAAAATAAAAACATTGAAAGATGTTGGTTTGGGTTACATTACACTTGGACAACAAAGCACAACACTTTCGGGTGGCGAAGCACAGCGTGTGAAATTAGCAACCGAATTATCGAAACGTGATACTGGAAATACGTTTTATATTCTTGATGAACCAACTACAGGTTTGCATTTTGAAGATATTCGCATATTGCTGGAAGTATTGAATAAACTGGTAGATAACGGAAATACTGTTTTGGTAATTGAACACAATATGGATATTATAAAAGTTGCCGACCATATTATTGATTTAGGTTTGGAAGGCGGAAACGCAGGAGGAGAAATACTTTGCATTGGTACTCCTGAAGAAATTACAAAAAATGAAATTAGTTTCACTGCAAAATTTTTGAAAGAAGAATTGAATTAATTTGAAGATTTAATAATTTGAAAATCAAAATAAGAATATCAAATTTAAACAACACACAAATTTGTATATTCGTAAAAATTACTAATTAGTACTATGACAAATCAAGACGAAGAAAAAATACGCAATGCCTTTGCATCAAAGGATTGGAATGATATAAAAGCATCGGACTCGTGGCAAATTTTTAAAATAATGAGTGAGTTTGTGGAAGGCTTTGAAAAAATGAGTCGCATTGGACCTTGTGTTTCTATTTTCGGTTCGGCACGCACAAAATCCACAAACCAGTATTACCAACTTGCTGAAGAAATTGCTTTTAAACTTACACGCGAAGGTTATGGCGTTATTTCGGGAGGTGGTCCAGGAATTATGGAAGCCGCAAACAAAGGTGCAAAAGCTGGAGGAGGAAAATCAGTTGGATTAAATATTACACTTCCATTTGAACAAACATCCAATCCATTTATTGATTCTGATAAAAACATCAACTTCGACTATTTTTTTGTTCGCAAAACAATGTTCTTAAAATACTCACAAGGTTTTATTGCAATGCCTGGTGGCTTTGGCACATTGGACGAATTGTTTGAAGCCATCACATTAGTTCAAACAAATAAAGTAGCCCACTTCCCTATTATTTTGGTGGGAAAAAAATATTGGAATGGCTTGTTAAGTTGGGTAAAAGAAACAATGCTTTTACAAGAAAATAATATTAGCGAAAAAGATTTAGAGTTGTTTCATGTTGTTGAAACAGCTGATGAAGCAGTAAGTATCATCAATGATTTTTATTCAAAGTATTTATTGAAACCAAATTTTTAAAAAACAAAAAGCTCAACATTATGTTGAGCTTTTTTGTTTCTATTATTAATTCAGAAAATTAATTTTCTTCAATTATATCAAGCATCTTCTCCATTTTTTTTTCATCATATTTTCCCGAAGTAGCATAAACAATTTTTCCTGTTTTATCTAAAATAAAAAAATAAGGAACATCTCTTTTTTCAAAATCCAATTCTTCTTTGTATGTTTTTGAACCCTCATAAAACAATACATTGTTGTATAATTCCTTGTCAGTAGCCGCTTTTATTTTTTCTTTTGATTGTTTGCTCGTTACTTGATTTAAACCAGTGAACATCGGCACAAAGTATAAATGAATATCGTAATCAATTTGTGGCGACATTGGGTCCTCACTTTTTTCGGCAATAAATTTATTGTAAATAGGACTTCTCCATGTTTTCAAATCTTGTTCGGCAGCATTGCTAAAAGCCATACCCAATATGGTGTATTTTCCTTTTGTATCAATTGGAATATTTACTTTTTTTCCATTATAATCTTCACATTCAATGTTCGGAAACATTGTTCCTATAACTCCTCCTACAGGTTTAAATGCTGTAAATACAATAAGTGCAACAGATAAGGATAATACTATTTTTTTCATTTGATGTTTATTAATTGAATTTTAAAATTAACAAAAAAATCTTGTTTTCTATTTTAAAGAAAACGATTTTTGAGAAAAAATATTTTTCACAACCAAAATTAAATTCAAGAATGATAATAGATTTAAGAAGTGATACTGTTACAAAACCAAACAAAGCAATGCTTGAAGCTATGTTTAGCGCACAAGTTGGCGATGATGTATTTAATGAAGAACCAACTGTAAAAGCGTTGGAAGAAAAAACAGCAGCCCTTTTTGGAAAAGAAGCTGGCTTGTTTTGTCCTTCTGGAACAATGACTAATCAAATAGCAATAAAAGTGCATACACAACCTGGTGATGAGGTGCTGTGCGATGTTACTGCACATATTTATAATTACGAAGGTGGAGGCATTTCATCCAATTCGGGAGCTCAAGCAAAATTATTGCAAGGCGAAAGAGGAAGAATTTCGGCACTACAAGTTTTGGAAAATATAAATCCTACATTTGATTGGCTTACAAAAACATCGCTTGTGTGTATTGAAAATACTGCAAACAGAGCAGGCGGAAGTTTTTATTCGTTACAACAAATGAAAGAAATTGCAGAGGTTTGCAAACAAAACAAATTGAATTATCATTTAGATGGTGCTCGTATTTTCAATGCCATAGTAGAAAACAACTATACATCAAATGACATTGGAAATTTATTTGATTCCATTTCTGTTTGTTTATCAAAAGGATTGGGTGCTCCGGTTGGCTCTGTTTTGCTGGGCAACAATGAATTTATTCGCAAAGCACGAAGAGTGCGAAAAGTATTTGGTGGCGGAATGCGCCAAGCGGGATACCTTGCTGCTGCTGGAATTTATGCGTTGGATAATAATATTAATCGCTTAAAAGAAGACCATGCAAGGGCAAAACAATTATCAACTACAATGAGTAAATTGAGTTACATTGAAAGTGTTTTACCTGTTGATACCAATATTATCATTTTTAATTTGAATACTAAATTAAAGCCAGAAGATTTTGTACAAAAATTAACTTCGCACAATATAAAAGCTGTGGGCTTTGGCAAACAAGCTATTCGTTTTGTAACACATCTCGATTTTACAGATGAAATGTTAGAAAAAACAGAAACTATTTTAAAAAATTTAGCATAAATAAATTTACAAATGGAAAAAGATGTAGCTATAAAATATAGTACTGATGAAATCACCGTTGTGTGGAAACCTGCTGTTTGCATACATTCCAAAATATGTTGGAAAGGATTAGGAGAAGTTTTTAAACCAACGGAAAAGCCTTGGATAAAAGTAAATGGAGCCGATACAAAAACAATAATGGAACAAATTGATAAGTGCCCTTCTAAAGCATTGAGCTATGTTAAACATTAAATTTAGCTGATGAGAATCAGTTTAATTTTTAACAAAATCTATGCTTGTGTTTCTAAAAATCATATTACCTTTGTACTAACAATATAGTATTTATTGAAAATGTTATCAAAACGATTTTATATTTCTTGGATTTCTTCATCGGCAGTAATGTTCTTGCTGTCGTATGCGTGGCACGGAATTGTTTTAACTGATTTTTCCCGTTTAACATATCCTAAAAGCTTATTTTTATTTTTCGCTTCTATCGTTTATTTAATCATTGGCTTTGTTGTAGCAAAAGGAGTTGATTCTAAAACATTGGAAACTAAATTTAAAAAGAAACCTGTTTTAAGAGGCGTTATTGCAGGAATGATATGTGGAATAGCTTTTTTTCTTATTGCAACCGTTGTGGGAATTTCTTTTAGTACAGGTTCAAAAATTGAAAATTTGCTTTTAGATAGTTCTTGGCAAATGTTTGAACAAGCAATGGGTGGTTTGGTTGTAGGAATTGTTCATATTTTTGTTTTTGACCCAATGGCTTTTTACGAAGATTAATAATTGTATTTATCTTTCCATTTCGATTTTAAAAATTCTCTCAATTCCTTTTCACGAGCATTGTTGCCTGGTTCGTAAAATTTCATTCCTTTCAAAGCATCTGGTAAATATTCTTGTTCCGAAAAATTGTTTTCATGCGAATGACTGTATTCGTAATTTTTTCCATAACCAATTTCTTTCATTAGTTTGGTTGGTGCATTTCGCAAATGCAATGGAACTGGAGCATTGCCACTTTGCTGAACGGCTTGCAAAGCATCGTTGATTGCCATATATGCAGCATTACTTTTTGCTGAAGTAGCTAAATAAATAACAGTTTGAGATAAAATAATTCGCGATTCTGGAAAACCAATTACATTCACCGCTTGAAAACAATTATTAGCAATTACCAATGCAGTAGGGTTAGCATTTCCTATATCTTCCGAAGCAAGTATCAATAATCTACGAGCAATAAAAAGCGCATCCTCTCCTCCATCAATCATTCGGGCAAGCCAATAAACAGCCGCATTGGGGTCGCTACCACGTATGGATTTTATAAATGCAGAAATTATATCGTAGTGATTCTCCCCTGCTTTATCATAAATAGCAATGTTTTGCTGAACAATGTTAGTTACTTTTTCGTTTGTAATTTCAATTTCATTTCCACCTATTGTGTTTACAACCAATTCAAATACATTTAAAAGTTTTCGTCCATCACCTCCCGAAAGTCTTAATAATGCTTCATTTTCAAGTATATTAATTTTTTTTGATTTTAATATACTATCATTTTTAATAGCCAAATCAAGCATTTCAAGTAAATCAGTTTTATCAAGATGTTTTAAAATATAAACCTGACAACGTGATAATAAAGCTGAAATGACTTCAAATGAAGGGTTTTCGGTGGTTGCACCAATCAAAGTAACAGTACCTTTTTCAACAGCACCAAGTAATGAATCTTGTTGCGATTTGCTAAACCTATGAATTTCATCAATAAATAAAATGGGATTGCTTTGTGAAAACAAACCATTACTTTTTGTTTTATCAATCACATCACGAATATCTTTTACTCCAGAATTGATTGCACTCAAAGCATAAAACGGTCGCTTAAGTTGATGTGCAATAATGTTGGCAAGTGTTGTTTTTCCAACACCTGGCGGTCCCCACAAAATAATGGAAGGTAAAATATTTGATTGAATGGCATTTCGCAAAATAGCGCCTTCGCCCACAATGTGTTTTTGACCAATGTAGTTGTCCAAATTGGTTGGACGCATGCGTTCTGCTAATGGTGCTGATTGCATTTATTCTTTCATTCCATTGTTAATCCAACATTCAATTTTATCAATATTAGATTGGTCTAATTTTGCCGCATAATAAGGCATTTTGGGATATCCTTTTGTGTGTTTAATTGTTCCTAAAAGAACTCCAGAGCTTGCGGCTTTTTTCACAAACGATAATTCTTTGAAATTATAACCAGCTTTTTCGTTCGTGTTATGACAACGTGTACAATACTGTTCCATAATTGGTTGTATGTCCGTTGCGTAAGTCATCATTTTTGTTGAACAATCTAAAGGAACAACTGGTGCAGTTGCTACCTTTTCGCCAGTTTTACAAGCCACAAATGTACTTGCAATAATGATTGATGATACAATAATTTTTTTCATAGGTGCTTGGGTTTTAATTTTTAGTTCTTGTTTTTAATAATTTTTCATTCCAATTTTCAGGTTGTTTGTGTTTCCACCTTCTGTGCGTCCAAAGCCAATATTGAGGCATTGCAACAATATCTTTTTCCAAAGCTTTTGTAATGTGTTCTGTAATTTCGCCATACGTAGTAGCATTTGGATTATCGGTTACTTCAAAAAATTCAAAACTATAATGTCCTCGTTTTTCTTTGTTGATGCGACCATATACAACTGGGAAATTATATTCTTTCGCATATTTTTCAACGCCAAATAAAATTCCAGTATCTTGATTTAAAAATCGCATCCAATAACAATTATTCGGATTTGATGGCGATTGGTCTATAGCAAAGATAGTAGCTATTGGGTTATTTACGTTGTCATCAAAAAATTGTTTTACTTTTTTGGTTGATAACATTATCAATCCATATCTACCTCGTGTAACTTGCATTTTTTCATCAAAATATAAATTCGATAAAGGTTTGTAAATACCCACAGCTTTATGTTTTATCAATACATCTACTCCTACTGCAAATATTTCCCAATTATTATAATGTCCGCCTGCAATAATTACACTACGCTTTGCATCATAGTATTTATCAATCATTTCGGGATTTTTACAAACTACTCGCTTGGCAACTTCTGCTTTTGAAATGGTAAATGTTTTTATGCTTTCTAAAATTAAATCGCAAAAATGTTTGTAAAACTTTTTAGCAATTTCTATTTGTTCTTTCTCCGATTTTTCAGGGAAAGATTTTTTTATATTATTTAAAACAATTTTTTTTCGGTAACCAATTACATAAAAAAACAAAACATACAATCCATCGGATAAAGCATACAATATTGGGAAAGGAAGAAATGAAATGGGAAGTATAACTAAATAGTAAAGTAGAATGTTGAATAAAATCATATAAAAATTTATTACAAATGTTTTAAAACACAAAGATAAAGTATAGTTTTACAACACAATTTTAATTATGGCAAAAACTTTGATTAGAATAAACAAACTAAAACAACAATAACTATGAAAAATTCAATTAAGCTTTTTTTATTATGTGTATTAATAGCAAGTAGTGGCTTTGCTCAAAAAACAAAACCCGTGTTGGACAACAAAAAATATGATGTGCTGTTTTACGAAATAAAAGCAACAGGAAGAGGCAAAGCACTCAAAGACCAAGTGAGAATAAAAGGCGGAAAAATAGAATCGGATTTGATGAAAGAAAAAATAAAATTAGAAGGTGCTATTTTTAAAGTTACGCTTGATTCTGCTTACACTGAAGATGGTAGTGATATGCGTATGGTTACTTTGGAAGCTAATAAATCGGAAGATAAAGATGAATTCAAATGGGAAGTTACTGTTACCAACTATGATATTGAAGGAACTGTGGTGCAAAAAAAGAATGGTGTAGAAAAAAAGAAATTTGAATTTTCGGGAAGCGAAAAAACAAAAAAATAATATTCCTATTTTGTTAAAAACAAAAAGCTATGAATAAATTTCAATTGTATTCAATTAGTTTTAAAAAATCAATGCTTTGCTTATTTGCTCTGCTTGCTTTTTCCAGCGTATTTGCTCAAAAAAATTCAAAAGCAGAGCAAGTAGATTTGAACAATATCAAAAATTTTTACAAACGATTGAAAGTATATAAAATAAACACCGATGAAGAATTGGTATGGAAATATACCTATGGCGATACTTCTGAAACAAGATTAAAAAATTTGGGAGTAATTTTTGAAAAAGAAAATTTGAAAACAGTTGAAATCAAACAAAGAGAAACAATTGAAAAAAGTTATTTTTTAGTTGTTTCGGAAATAAAAAAATACAATCCCGAAGAACTAAATACACGAGTAAATTATTTGAATGATATTGCCCGTGTTTATAAAACTTTAAATTATACCGCCACTATAGGTGCTGAAAACATTAAGAAACAAGAAGATTTGAATACTTATAAAAAAGTAAGATAGTTCGCACTAAACCATTCTGGTGCGCTTAATCAAGTAAGGCATTAGTATTTGCTCAAAACCTTCGTTAATGTCAGCTTCCACAAATTCTATTTTATATTGGGCGCATTTTAGTGCAAGTTCTTTTTTGTAATCACTCATCAATTGCCGATAGGTACTTTTTATTTCAGTTGGATTTACTTTTATTTCTTCTTCCGTTTCCATATCAATAAAGCGATATGGACGATTTTCAAAATCAAAATCCATTTCTTTTTGTTTGTCTGTAACGTGAAATAAAATCACTTCGTGCTTGTTGTGTTTCAAGTGTTGTAATGCCGAAAACAATTCTTCCGAATTTGCTTTTGAATCCATCATATCACTAAAAATAATAACTAACGAACGCTTATGAATAGCTTCTGCTATTTGATGTAAAGCATCAATGGCAAATGTTTTTTTGTGAACATTGGTTGCTTGTGCTTCCATTATCTTTTCCAATTCGTGATACAACATTTTGTGATGCAATGAACTGGATTTGGCTGAAGTATGCAATTCAATATTTTCGGAAAACACGCTCATTCCTACTGCATCGCGCTGACGTTTGAGCAATTCAATAAGTGCTGCTGTGGCATAAGCAGAAAAAGTAATTTTATTTACTTCTGCTTTATTTTTATCTACTCTACGGATTGTTTTATTTTCAACCAAAGGAAAATACATGGATGAAGAATCATCAATAATAATTTGACAACGAAGATTTGTTTCTTCTTCATATCGTTTCACAAAAAGTTTATCAGTTCTGCCAAACAATTTCCAATCAATATGTTTGGTTGATTCCCCTTTGTTATACAAACGATGTTCTGCAAATTCAACACTAAAACCATGAAATGGACTTTTGTGAAGCCCCGTAATAAAGCCTTCTACCACTTGCTTTGCTATCAACTCCAAATGAGTGAAACGCTGTAATGCTTGCTGGTTTATTGAGTTCAAAGAATAGCAGTTTGTTAGCGTATGCGTTTATAAATTGAAAGTTGTTTTTGTAAAAATCAAAAGTTTGAAAATTGAATAAACAACTTTCAAACTTTTAATTTGTTAATCTCAAACCTAAAGCAATGCTTTAAGTTTTGCATCCAATACCGATTTTGGAACAGCTCCTACTTGTTTGTCCACTACTTGTCCGCCTTTAAAGAAAAGAATTGTAGGAATATTGCGAATACCAAACATTGCAGAAATATTTGCGTTGCTATCTACATCTACTTTTCCAACAACAGCAGTGTCAGCATAATCTTTTGATAATTCTTCCACAACAGGACCAACCATTCTGCAAGGTCCACACCATTCTGCCCAAAAGTCGAGTAATACTGGTTTTGTTGATTTTGCTACTAATTCATCGAAATTAGCGTCTGTGATTTCTAATGCCATAATGTTTAATTTTTTAGTTTATAATTTAGTTTTAATATGTACCTAACGTAATTGTTTGTAAAGGTAAAATTGTAACTGAATATTGTCAAATGATTTGCCAAAATGTTTTTAATGACAAGTTGGCGTTTAAGGATTTTGTTTCCATTAAGCTTATTTTGCTTTCACAATTATAAAAATTTATATTCCATTTTACTTGCTTAATTAAAAATATAACTTTGCACCTCAAAATTTAATTACCGAATGGCACGCAAAGTAAAAGAAACAGACGAACTCCCTAAAGCAAAGCTAACATTAGAAAATTTCAAAAAAACAATGCGCTTGTTCAACTATGTTGGCAAGCACAAATGGAAGTTTGCACTGGGAATGTTTTTTTTGGCAGGTACGGCTGCAACTGCTTTAATTTTTCCTCGTTTGATGGGAAACTTAATGGGAGTAATTGGTAGCAATGGCGAACAAAACACAAACATTGATAAAAATCAGTTATTAGAATTTGCAAATTCAACAGGCGTAAAATTATTGTTGTTGTTTACGTTACAAGCTATTTTTTCTTTTTTTAGAGTAGTAACTTTTACAAGCGTTACCGAAAATATGCTTGCATCGTTGCGTCAAGCAGCATACAATAAATTGGTGCAAATGCCAATGTCATTTTTTTCGGAACGACAAGTTGCTGAACTTAATTCACGCATTGCTACTGACATTTCACAAATTTCAGACACATTCACAACTAACATTGCTGAATTTCTTCGTCAATTTATAATCATAGTTGGTGGCATTATTATTATTTGTTTTATGAGCTGGAAAATGGCTGTAGTAATGCTTGCCATCATTCCTGTTATTGCAATCATTACTTTATTTTTCTCACGATTTATTCGTAAACTTTCAAAAGAAGTACAAGATAGAGTTGCAGAATCGAATGTAATTGTTGGCGAAAGTTTGCAAGGTATCGCAAACGTGAAATCGTTTACCAATGAAGCTTATGAAATAAATCGTTACACCAATAAAACAATAGAAATAATGAAACTTGCTATTCGTGGTGGTGTTGCAAGAGGTTCGTTTTTTTCTTTTATTATTTTTTGTTTGTTTGGTGCAATCATTTTTATTGTTTGGTATGGCATACGCTTAACTGTAAATGATGTTATTTCTCCAAAAGACATGCTTTCGTTTTTATTTTATACCGTTTTTGTAGCCGCTTCTATTGGTGGAATTGCCGAACAATTAGCCGCTATCCAACGTGCTATTGGTGCAACAGAAAGAGTAATGGATATAATTGATGGAACAACCGAAGAAATAAATTTGCAATACAAAAAATCGGAAAATAATATTCGTGTGGAAGGAAAAGTAGAATTTAAAGATGTGAAATTCTTCTACCCTACTCGACCAGAATTTCAAGTTTTGAAAAACATTTCGTTCACAGCAAACAAAGGCGAAACCATTGCTTTGGTTGGACCAAGTGGTTCTGGAAAATCAACAATTGCAGCAATGATTTTGCGTTTTTATAATCCACAAAGTGGAGAAATAAAAGTGGATGGAAAAAATGTAAACGATTATGAACTCACACAATTGCGAGATAATATGGCAATTGTACCACAAGATGTTTTACTTTTTGGAGGAAGTATAAAAGAAAATATTGCTTACGGAAAACCAACAGCTACAATGGCTGAAATAGTTGAAGCAGCTCGTAAAGCAAATGCTTTAGAATTTATTGAAAGTTTTCCAAAACAATTTGAAACCATTGTTGGCGATAGAGGAATTCAGCTTTCGGGTGGACAACGCCAACGTATTGCCATTGCACGCGCTGTGCTAAAAAATCCAAGCATATTAATTTTAGATGAAGCCACAAGTTCACTGGATTCTGAATCGGAACGCATAGTGCAAGAAGCATTGGATAAATTAATGGTTGGACGTACATCCTTTGTTATTGCTCATCGTTTGTCAACCATTCGCAAAGCCGATAAAATTATTGTGATTGAAAAAGGTGAAGTCCGCGAAAGTGGTAAACACGAAGAATTGATTAAACTTGAAAATGGTTTGTACAGAAGTTTAAATCGTATGCAAATGGATTTTGAATTGGTGTAAGCTAATATTTATCGGTTGTATAAGAAATTTACATTCAAAATATTTTCTGCTGAATTGATAGAATGATGAAATGCTTTTGAAGTATAATTAAAAGAACTTATTGTATTAGTTTCCACCACATAAAGTTCGTTATTCAAATTATCATAAACCAATTGATTTGCTGAATAGCCTGTTAAATAAGGCAATAAATTATTAGTTTGATATTCATATTTATAAATTGTTCCGTTGGAATGAGCAATTAAATAAGTATAAGCATCTATTTGCACAGCACTTAAAAAATTTCCAACAGGCATTGTGTAAGGATATGGATTCCACAACGTATTTGTTGTGCGATTGTATAATTGAATTATACATTGACCCGAAACATTTCCAAATAAAAATACATTTTCAAAATCTTTTTCGCAAAATGCTACAACATCTTGAGTAAGCGTAGTTTCTTTATCTGCAACACCTGTGGGAATATACACTACTATTCGTTTCGCAGTTGACGTTTTATCTTTTTCTTCGGCAATCAAATAACCATTGTTGAAAAATAAATGTTGTGCAAAATATCCGCTCTTTGCAATGGCTGTATAAACTTGATTTCCGTTGTAGTCATATCCTTTCACATAACCATCGTATTGGCTCGTGTAAGTGCGTTGTTCATCTGCACAAAAACCTGTAAAAAAAGGAGATGAAGAAACGAAATGAGAAACAGAAAATTTTAAACTATTATCATCTAAAAATATAGCATCAAAATTTCCTGTATAATTTCCACATTCGTACACTTGTTGATGATAGCTACTTACAGAAGTTCCCAACCAATCTCCCGAAAAATTATGATAAGGAATAATAGTAGTGAATGTACTATCAATCAATGAAAAGTTAGTTTGCGAATTGCTTGATGCACTTGTTACACAAACACGTTTCAACACCTTTGGAATAGCAGTAATAAATATTTTTTTGCGAAAATGAGTATCATTCGTTCCATCCGAAGCTGTAATTAATAAATAATAATTTCCACTTTCCAAATGAATATTATCCAATGCGTATTGTGCATCAATTGTCATTGATGGTGATGTTACAGCAACCGAACGTGAAACGTGTGCCACATTTTCTTGATCGTCCAACAAACTAATGCTAACAGCCACTATTTTATTATCATCCGTTACGCTTCCTTTCACATTAATAATATCATTTACATTATAAGATTGATTTTCAGTAGGAGTGGTAATTGTTACAGTTGGTGAAGTTGTATCACTATCTTTTTTGCAAGAAAAAACAAAGCACAATAGAAAACAGAAATAATAAAAATATTTTTTTTGCACAACAATCATATTATAAAATTAAACATTTGTAGCAATATCTCACAAATTGACTTTTTATGAATGTTAATAAGATGTTTATGGCTTGTTTAAAATTATATTTATAGAACAAGTCTTTTAAATTTTGGTAAATTTGCTGTATGACTGATTTCACTACTAAAACCGATATAAACTCCCGAAGAAGAGTAACAAAATCCAATGCCATTAACCAATTAGTTGATATTGGAAAAATGCCACCACAAGCTGTTGAGCTTGAAGAAGCTGTATTGGGCGCACTAATGCTCGAAAGAGATGCACTCACAAATGTAATTGATATTTTAAAACCACAAAGTTTTTATAAAGAAGCACACGAGCGAATTTTTTCAGCAATTGAAAAATTGTTCACTCGTTCCGAACCAGTAGATATTTTAACAGTTACACAAGAATTAAAAAAATCAGGCGAACTTGATTTAGTTGGTGGAGCATATTACATCACACAATTAACTAATCGTGTGGCATCAGCCGCCAATGTTGAGTTTCACGCCCGTATTGTTGCACAAAAACATATTCAACGTGAACTTATTCGCGCATCATCAGAAACTATTAGAGATGCTTATGAAGAAAGTACTGACATTTTTGATTTGTTGGACAAAGCTGAAAAAGATTTGTTTTCCATTGTTGAAGGAAACATTCGCAAAAACTACGACAAAATGAGCACGCTCATTAATTCGGCAATGACTCAAATTGAAGCCATCAAAAATAATAAAGGTAGTTTTTCTGGTGTTCCATCAGGTTTAACAGCATTGGATAGATTAACATCGGGTTGGCAAAATTCCGATTTGGTAATTATTGCAGCACGTCCGGCAATGGGAAAAACTGCATTGGTACTAACTATGGCGCGCAATGCGGCTGTTGATTTCAAAAAACCTGTTGCTGTTTTTTCATTAGAGATGTCATCGCTTCAGCTTGTAACAAGACTTATTTCGAGTGAATCGGAAATACAAAGTGAAAAATTAAAAAAAGGAAATTTAGAAGATTATGAATTTATGCAAATTCATGAAAAAATAAAAAAACTTGCCGATGCTCCTTTATTTATAGATGATACACCAGGTTTGTCAGTTTTTGAGTTACGAGCAAAAGCAAGACGATTGAAAGAACAACACAAAATTGAATTAATAATAGTTGATTATTTGCAGTTGATGACTGCTGGTGGAGAAGGAAAAGGAAATCGTGAACAAGAAATTTCTACCATTTCACGTTCATTAAAAGGATTAGCAAAAGAGTTGAATGTTCCCGTTATTGCACTTTCTCAATTGAGTAGAGCTGTGGAAACACGTGGTGGAGACAAGCGTCCACAGCTTTCGGATTTGCGCGAATCGGGTGCTATTGAGCAAGATGCAGATATGGTAATGTTCATTCATCGTCCAGAATATTATAACATTACCGAAGATGCAAACGGTGGAGATACGAGAGGTGTTGCGGAATTGATTATTGCAAAACATAGAAATGGTCCTGTAGATTCGGCTAAAACCCGCTACATTGGACAGTTTACAAAGTTTACCGATTTAGATACTTTTTCAACTGATGATTACACGAAAGGAAATTCTGCAATTGCTCCAGCAGAAGATTTTGGTTCGCAAGGTTCTGTAATTAGAGGTTCCAAGATGAATGATATTGAAGAAGATCATCCGTTTTAATAATTCCTGATGAAACGTATTAGCATTTTATTTCTGTTTATTTTTTGTAGCATTATTTCTCAAGCTGCATATATTTTAATTCCTATGGATTTGGAACAAAAAAATCATTTGAAAGCGTATGGAATTGCTTATTGGGTTTTGAAAAGAGATGTAGAAGTGCATTGGTTACTCAATTACAGAGGTGGCAGCTTTATGATTCAAGATAATAAACAAATTGAAAATGAATGTAATATAAGAGGTGTTTCATTTGAAGTAATTGCAGACGCAAAATCGGCAGCTATACTTTCGGAGATTGCAAATCCAGAAGTGAATATGGAAGATGTGAAATTAGAGAAAGCTCCAAAAATGGCAGTTTATTCTCCGAAAACAAAACAACCTTGGGACGATGCAGTAACATTGGTTCTCACCTATGCCGAAATTCCTTACGATGTTATTTTTGATGAAGAAATTATTCACGACAAACTTCCACTTTACGATTGGCTTCATCTTCATCACGAAGATTTTACAGGGCAATACGGACGTTTTTGGTTTGGCTATCACAATGCACCTTGGTATAGAGAACAAGAAAGAACATTAGAACAAAGTGCACACAATTTAGGTTTTAATAAAGTATCAGAATTAAAATTAGCTGTTGCAAAAAAAATAAGAGATTTTACAGCAGGTGGTGGTTTTTTATTTGCTATGTGTTCTGCTCCCGATAGCTATGATATTGCACTTTCGGCAGAAGGTTTGGATATTTGCGAAAGCATGTTTGATGGTGATGGAACTACTCCAAACTACAATTCTAAATTAGATTATTCAAAAACATTTGCATTCACAAACTTTGAATTAAGCACCAATCCTAATGAATACAGAAAATCAAATATTGAAACATCAACCACAAGAAAACAAAAATATAATGTAACGAGAGAAAATGATTTATTTACACTCTTCGATTTTTCAGCAAAATGGGATGTTGTTCCAACTATGCTTTGCCAAAATCACGAACAAGTAATAAAAGGTTTTTGGGGACAAACAGTTGCATTTGATAAAGCATACATTAAACCCAACATATTGATAATGGGAGAAAACAAAGCAGCAAATGAAGCACGTTACATTCACGGAGAATATGGAAAAGGAACTTTTACTTTTTATGGCGGTCACGATCCTGAAGATTACGAACACCGTGTAGAAGACCCACCAACGGATTTGAGTCTGCATCCAAATTCACCAGGTTATCGTTTAATATTAAACAATGTTTTATTTCCTGCGGCAAAAAAGAAAAAACAAAAAACATAAATTACAATTCATAAGTATCATTTTAAAATTTGATTTTATATAAAAAAAATGATAGGTTTGTACTATCAAATAATTATTAAACTAATTAAAAACCAAAATGGGAAAAGGAGATAAAAAAAGCCGCAGAGGCAAAATTACAATGGGTTCTTACGGAGTGAAAAGACCACGCAAAAAGAACAAACCGGCAGTAGTAGCTACAAAGAAAGTAGTTGCTAAAAAAGTAGCAACACCAAAAGCAGAAGCGGCTCCTAAAAAAGTTGCAGTAAAAAAAGCTGCTCCTAAAAAAGCCGCTAAAAAAGCCGAATAATATTTTTGAAAAAAATAAAAAAATCCCTCTCAATGAAAATTAAGAGGGATTTTTTATTTGTATTTTAATCAAACTTATTAAGGAGCTAATCGAGAAATTTTCCAATGATTATTTTCAGAAGTATATAAAACTCTATCGTGCAAACGGCTTGGACGACCTTGCCAAAATTCAATTGCAATCGGCTTTAAAATATATCCGCCCCAATGTGGAGGACGAGGAACATTTTCTGTTGGATATTTTTTTGAGTATTTTTCTAATTCTTCGTCCAATACTTTTCTATTTGAAATTATTTTGCTTTGTGCTGAAGTCCAAGCACCAAGCTTACTTTCGCGTGGGCGTGAATTAAAATATTCATCTGATTCTTGCTCACTTTGTTTTTTCAATGTTCCTTCAATTCGCACTTGACGTTCTAATTCTGGCCAAAAAAACAATAATGCAACATTCGGGTTTGAAGCCATCTCCTCCCCTTTTCTGCTTGCATAATTGGTATAAAAAACAAAACCATTTTCATCAAAATTTCGCAACAATAAAATTCGTGCAGATGGTTTTCCATCAACAGTTGCTGTACACAACGTCATTGCATTTGGTTCATTCACTTTTGCATCAACAGCTTCTTTGAACCATTTTTCAAATTGCAAAATTGGATTTTTGTTTACATCTTTTTCATCCAATGTTTGCTTTGAAAAATCGTGACGCAACGTATTTATGTATAATCTTAAATCTTCCATTTGAATATTATTTTGAAACGAGTTCGTTTAATTTGTCAATCAATTTTTTAGAAGTATCATTAAAATATCTTTTTTGCTTATAGGCTACAACCCAACGAATTCCAGCAATTGCATTGGTCAAAAATAATTCATCAGCACCAAGCAATACATTTTGCATTGTTGAAATTTCATACACTGCAATTCGATTAGCTTGTGCAATTTCAATAATTTTTCTGCGCATTACTCCATCAACACAACCATCGGCAATGGGAGGCGTGTAAAGCACGCCATTTTTTACAGCAAAAATATTTGAACTTATTGCTTCTGTAATCGTTCCTTTATCATTTACCAAAACACATTCGTCCAATTGCTTTTCGGTTTTATAAATTCCTGCCATCACATAAATTATACTATTAGAAGATTTTATATGCGATAAATGGTTTTGTTGTTTTTTAAATTCTGTAAACAAATCGATAGTGTAACCTTTTGTATTGAGTATGTATCCTTTTTCTTCAATAGAAGTTGCTTCTAACAAATAAGAAATTGAATTTTCTGTGGGTGCATACAATCCTCCAGTATTCCTATAAACAGTAAGTTTAACACGTCCATCCGATTCTATGTTATTTCTTTTTGCAAGTTCTAAAATATTTTGTTCTAAAATTTGTTCATTAAAATTAGTGGCTTGCATTTTCAAAACATTCATTCCCATTTTCAATCGTTGTAAGTGTTCTTTCAAAAATTGAGGTTTATGATTTGTAAAACGAATGCTTTCAAACAAAGCATCACCATAGCGAAATGCTCTATTATTTGCAGTGAAAAGAGGTTCGTTTGCTGACAAATAATTTCCGTTATGGTTAACAAATTGTTGCATTGTGATTGTTTATATTTATACTATTTGTGATAAAATTGTTTTCAATGAAATATTAGCTTCAATCAAAATACCTTTCACTCCTGCTTTTTCAGCTGCTTCTGTATCACGTTCTTTGTCTCCAATAAAATAAGATTTAGAAGCATCTATATTAAAACGTGCTAAACCTTTTTCTACAAACAATGAATCTGGTTTTCTGCAAATACAATTTGTAACATCGGGATGATGCACACAATAGTAAATTTCAGAAATAGTAATATTGTTTTTTTGAAATTCATTTAATAAATAGTTGTGTAACATTTCCACATCATCTTGTTTGTACAAACCTTTTGCAATACCACTTTGATTGGTAACAATGATTAGCAAATAACCTTTTTGTAAAAATATTTTTAATGTTTCTATCAAATCAGGTAAAATTACAAAATCGGCTAACCTATATGTGAAGCCTCTTTCAACATTAATAACACCATCTCTATCTAAAAAAATTGCTTTGTTCATTATTGTTTTATTTGCTGAATAAATTCTGTGATTAAAGATGGTCTTAAAATAATTGTAAATAGTGCACCGTAAACTGCTCCCCAAAAATGTGCATCATGTCCAATGTTACTTTGTCCACGTTTTCCTAAATAATATTCAACTGCTAAAAAAATTAATCCAAACAAATAAGCTGGAATTGGAATTGGTATAAACATTAAATACAATGATGTTGTAGGAGCTAAAATAATAAATGCAAATACCACAGCCGATACAGCACCAGAAGCACCAAGTGCATTGTAATAAATATTGTTTTTGTTTTTTTCATACGAATAAAGCGATGACATTATTGCACCGCCAACATAAAGTAGTATGAAAAATAAAATTCCTTTTCCTTCAAATAAATAATTGTAATGTTCTTCAACTCCTCTACCAAAAATATACAGCGAAAACATATTAAAAAACAAGTGCATCCAATCAGCATGAATAATGGTAGAAGAAAAAAATCGCCACCACTCTTTGCGATGTAAAATCATGTATGGATTGAACAACAACTTATTTTTCAATGTATGATTTTCCATTACAGTAATGGAAACAAAAGCAGTAATGGCTATAATTATGAGAGTAATCATTGATACAAAAATAAGAGAATTAGTCAATCATTTTGATGATTATTCTTATTTAATATTATTCAAATACGAACCGTTTAAATGTTCTTGTGATTTGTTTTTAGGAATTGATAATGATTTCCACTCCGCATTTTTTATATGCTTTGCTAAAAACACAATTTGACCTACATGATAAGCATAATGAGCCGTTTGACGATTCAATGCTTGTGTTACAGTTAATTTTTCTCCACGAATAGTTACCATTTTCATCAAATCATTTTCGGTTAATGAATAAAGCGTTTTCATAAACACATCCCAACCTGTATCCCAAACACGCAGCAACTCTTCCTTGTCTTCAGTTCCTGAAATAAATTCCGAATCACGATTTCGTGTGGCTTTTTCTCCATCTGTTGTTAAAAAATCTGTCCATCGCGAAATCATATTTCCACTCATGTGTTTTATGATAACTGCAATGCTATTGGATTCTGAATCGATTTGGAAATGATATTCTTTATCATTCGTCAATTGTTCAAATGATTTTTCCGCTAATTTTTTGTAATTAACAAACACACCAATTGTGTTTTCCAAAAAATGTTTTTCAATATTCATGATAAATAAATTTAGATTGGAACTAATATAATAGAACTGCAAAACAGTTTAAAAACTTGCACAAAGATAGGGTTTGTAGGTTTTTCTACCGTATGGAAAAATGTTTTTAATGCGTTTTTTGAAATTGAAATTCAATTGAGCAATAGCGGAATATTTTTTTGCTTTACGAGTTGAGCTCGCTACTTGTGTGCTATTGGTTGAATGGGGCGAATTTGTATTTTTTGTTGTATTCTTTTCCTGCACTTCTAAATTTTGTTCTTTCGGAAAATCAATTTGGAATCGTGCATGAAATCCATTTGTAAGTGATGGTTCAATGTTTTGAAAAGCTTCATTCGTTTGTTGCGCATCCGCGCCTATGCACAACAAACAAAATGAAACAGCAATAATTAAATTATTTTTCATATTCAAAAATCAATATTTATTTAACGTAAAATATTTAGTTTTAGTATATAATTCATTTGCTTTTGTAAAAATTCTGCATCCCTTGTCCCGTAGGGACTATGTATTGGTAAGAAATGGAATATAGATAAAAGTAAGTCCCGTAGGGACGAAATTAAAAAAAACATTGATTTCATCGGTAGATATCGTCCCTACGGGACTTGCGAATTATTTTATACTGTTGTATCTACCAATAGGCAGTCCCTACGGGACTTATAAGCTGATTTTATAATTATCCAAATATATGCTACTATATTTTTTATATTTGATGCAATGCAATTTTTCCCTACCCAATATTCTACATTATCATCGAAAAGCCTATTAAATTTGGTTATTGATAGCTATTCTATTGACATCAATTCAACTATTATATTTCTAAAACGTGGATTTAATGATACTTATTTGATAACAAATGGAAATAGAAAATATATTTTTAGAGTTTATAAATTCGATTGGAGAAGTTTTGAAAGTATTGAAGCAGAACTAAAATTATTGTTGAATTTAAAAGAAAATACTATTTCTGTTTCATTTCCATTGAAAGATAAAAGCGGAAATTTTATTCAAACAATTGAAGCAGTTGAAGGAAAAAGATATGCTGTATTATTTTCGTTTGCCGAAGGAGAGCAAGTTCGCAAACTATCAATAGCACAAGCTAATTTGCTGGGAAAACAAACAGCAAGAATACATTTATCAACTAAAAATTTTGTACTCGAAAATACAGCACAAAATTATGAAATTGAAAATCAATTTGAAGAAACACTTCGCACCTTAAAACCATTTCTTAAAAATCACACGGAACAATATGATTATTTGGTGAAACTAAAAAACAGTTTTATTGAAAAATTTAATGCTATTGATAAAAATGAGTTGTCAAAAGGCATTTGCCATGGCGATTTGCAAGCAGAAAATTTTCATATCAATCACGAAAATGAAATTACATTTTTTGATTTTGATTTTTTCGGAAAAGGTTATTTGGCTTACGATATTGGTGTGTTTATTTGGTACGACCATAAAAACAAAACGCCAGAAATCGTGAAATCTTTTTTAGAAGGATACAACACTAAACGTGTATTAACAAAAACTGAAATAGAGCTTTTGCCCTATTTCAGTACGTTACGTGCTTTGTTTCAAATGACATTGTATTGTCAAACTAATGACGGAATAAAACTTCCATTATGGAATCCGCAAGAGGTTGCTAACTTTATTTCAAAAATTGAAAAATGGTTTGTAGAAAAAACTACAACCTCATATCACTATTAATACACTACCAATTTTGTAGTGCTCGCTCCTTTTGAATTTTTAATTGAAATCAAGTAAACGCCTTTGTCAAAAGTACTTATATCTATTTGTATTTCAGTTCTACCAACAAAAGAATTTAACTTTCTCTCTGTTATTTTTTTACCAACAATATCCGTAAGTTCAATCAACACATCATCTTTCACTAATGCTTGAAGCGTAATGTTTGCAATTGAATTTGTAGGGTTAGGATAAATACTATAACCTATTCCAATATTGGCAATATACTCAACACCAACAAAATTAGTGGATGTAGAAGAACAAACACCTGAAGTATCGGTAACTTTAACAGTATATGTAGCACCAGCAACGGTTACAATATACTTTTGATTTGTTTCACCAATAATAATTACTCCATTCATGTACCATTGATTACCAGTTGTTGCACTTGATATTAAAGTATCGGCTACCAATGTGATTGTTGGAGTTGGCGGAGTTGTGAACACATATATATCAATCGGTTGCGAAGTTGTTGAGCAACCAAATATATCAGTAGTTGTAACCGAATATGTTCCAGTAGCGTTAACACTTATTGATGAACTATTTTGATTTGCAGGATGCCACAAAAAGCTATTAGCAGTACTTGAATTTAGTATTAAACTTTGTCCCGAACAAATAGAATCATTTCCAGATAATGTAATGGTTGGCTGAACATTTGGGCTAATTGCTATGTAACTATATTTAGTAACCGAATCAACTCCATTTGCATTAGTAACAACCAACGTAACATTATTATATACACCTGGAGTGTTGTATGTAATTAGCGGATTTTGCAAATTAGAAATTGAAGGTGTTCCACCAGGAAAAGTCCAAGACCAAGCTGTTGGATTATTTTTTGTGCTATCAGAAAATTGAACTGTCAATCCAGTGCAACCGCTTTTTTTGTCAGCATCAAAATTTGCAAAAGGTAAATTTGATGATGGATCAACAATTGTTGTTTCCCATAACCCACGACCATAAGTAGCCGCACGCAATTTGCTTGAACTGTATTGAATTTCTAATTCATCAACGGTTACATTTGGAAAACCATTTGAAAAAGGCATCCAAGAAGTTAAATCATTATCAATGTAATATACCCCAATGTCAGTTCCAACATAAATTCCATCATTTGTTCCTGTTTGATTTACAACACAATTAGCAGGTACATTAGGTAAATTCAAAGCCATATTTGTCCAAGTTGCACCAGCATCATTTGATTTGAATACTTTATTATTTGCAGAATAACCAGAACGTGTAATCCATATTTTAGTTGGATCAGTTGTACATATTGCAATATACGTTATCGTATTGCTTCCTGCCATTGGAGCTCCAATAGTTGTCCAGCTTGTACCTCCATTAGTTGTTTTGTACATTCCTGAACCGTTAGAAGCATAAATGTATTGTGGGTTTGAAGGTGCTACTGCCAAACAAGTTAATCCACCAGAATTGAAAGTAGATATTTTTGTCCAATCTTGTCCTCTGTTAGTTGATTTCCAAACATTGCTAAATCCTGCATAGATAGTTGTTGGAGTAACGGGGTCTTGCAACCAAGGAGTAACCCAACTGCCTGTTTCACCACTTGCATCAATATCTCCAGATATACTATTAAAACTTGCACCACCATTTGTTGAAGCACTTAACCCTCCATATTGCGACTCGCCATACATGTATTTTGAATCACTCCAATCTATAAATGCTTCCATTCCGTCAGCACTTAAAACATGTTCCCAAGCTCCGTTGTTATACAAACTACAACCATTGTCCTGCCAACCTTGTATTACAAGTTTTGAATTGGTAGCCGAATTTCCCAAGCGATACATTTGTCCTATTTGCAAACCATTACTTTTATCAGACCAAGATGTTGTGCTTGATGAAGTTTTAAAAATTCCACCATCGGTAGCTGCATAATATGCTGTTCCTGCTGGATTATAAACTAAACCATGAATATCAGGATGAACATAAGTATTACCGCCTCCCCATTGAAAAGAATTTAAACTCCAATTTGCTCCACCATTAGTAGATTTCCAAATGTTTACTCCTCCAACAATTATTTCATTTTTATTAATTGGAGATGCTGCAATGGATAATGTGTACCAGCCTTGTCCTCCTTTATCCGAACCATCAGCATTAAAGCCAAGTACATTTGGTGATGATGATTGTTTTGTAAATGTTGTTCCTGAATCTGTTGAACGATATAAACCTTTAAAGCCATATAAATTTGAGCTTGTTCCATCGGAATACAATAAGTAAACATAATTAGCATCGGCAGGTGTAACAGCAATAGCAATACGATTTACAGAGCTTGTTGGAAGACCAGAATTAACTATTGAAAATGAATTTCCTGTATTGGTTGATTTATAAAAACCAGAACTTGAAACCACATAAATTATTGAAGGATCGTTCGGGTTCAATTCCATATCCTTTGCATTATTTATAGCAAGCACTTTTGTAAATGTATCGCCAGCATCAATTGATTTATACACACCATTGCTTGCTGCAACAAAAAGCATATTGTGGTCATTTGGATTTATAAGTATTCTTGCTACTCTACGAGTTTGATTTACAGAAAAACTCAATCCTGTACTATTCCAAGTAATACCACCATCAATTGATTTCAAAACTCCAACACTATATGAATCTCCTGCATCCAAATCGCCAGTAGCAATGTACATAATGTTAGTATTTGTTGCATCAATAGCAATATCACTAACTCCAAGCGATGGTAAATTATCGGTATTGGTTGACCAAGAAGTTCCGCCATTGGTTGTTTTCCACAACCCACCCACAGGTGCTCCTACAAATATGGTATTTGCATTGGTCGGATGAAACTGAATACAATTTAAACGACCAGCTCCTCCTCCACCTGTTGGAACCGAAAATGCACCCAATGGTTTCCAATCGCCACCAGCTTGCATCACTCCTTTTAAATTATGATTGTTTACTAATTTTTGAAATTGTTCATTTCCTTTGTTCAACAAACTCCTATCACCTGAAGGATACACGCGTGGTTCCACAAAATTTTCCCAACGCTTGTATAATAAATAACCTTCATTTTCTTCTTCGGGTTTATTTTTTCGCAACGAAAATATTTTTTCCAATTTTTCTTTTCGCTCTTCTTTTTTCCAATATTTATTAAATGATTTTTGTACATCATAAAAATTCACAGATGGATCTTGCATTTTGCTTAACCAGTCTTGAGAAAATAATTGATTGGAAGCTAACAACGTGATAGCTGTTGTGATGAATAGTATTTTTTTAAACATGATTTATTTTGTTGTTTTATGTTTTTAATTTGAGCTTACAATATAAGTACAATATATTATAAGTCAAACATTTTTTAGATGATTATTGTTTTAATGTAGCTGAAAATAAATTTATTTTTTGGAACTTTTCTTTTGAATAAGGCTGTAATAAAAACCGAAACTAAAAATTCGAGTATTTTCAGGTAGAATAAAAAATTCATATCAATACCATTTCCAAAAGAATTAGTTAGGTGTAATTTTTAAAATACCAAATTAACTCAAATTAAATTGAATTTCAAGCAAATATAATCAGTACTAGTACTGACTACAAATACCCACTGTATGATTTGTTTTAAATAAATTAAGGTTTATATTTGTTGAATAAACCCCTAAAATCAAAAACCATGAAAAAAATCTACACACTTATTTGTTCAATTGCGTTGTGTTTATTAAGTATGAATGCAAACGCAGTAGTAATTAATGACAGCCTTGGAGTTGGCGGTGCAAATACTTTTACACCATTTGCAATTAATGCAAATCCAGGAGATGTTATTCACTTTATTTGTATGACTGGAACTCATTCAGTAGTTAATTACACTGGCTATACCAATCCTTGTAGTTCAGCACCAAATTCAGGAACTATGAATGCAGGAGACACTTACGATTATACTGTAACTTGTTCTGGTACTTATCTTTGGATGTGTGGCATTCACGGAACAAGCATGTATGGAGGAGCTGTAGTAAGTGGTACTGCAGGTATTGTAGAACCTGCTACAAATTTACTTACCAATTTTTATCCAAATCCATTTAAAGATGTAGCTACATTAACATTTAATGGAGTTGAAAAAGTTGAATTTTTTAATGCAATTGGACAAAATGTTAGAACAATTAAATTAGTTGCTACTGAAACTGAAGTTGCAATTGATTTTAATAATCTACCTTCAGGAACCTATTTCTATCGCACTTATAAAGAAGGAGTAGTTTTTGAAACGAAAAAAATCGTTAAAGTTCAATAGAAAATTTTATAAAAAAAGCACCTTGTTATTTTCTATAACAAGGTGCTTTTTGTTTTTAAAAACATTTTTTTACTTCAAATAATTACCAAGTAAAATTATTAGGATTGTAATTCCAATCATCATCAAAATCGAATATGGATTTGCGAAATTTATTGTCCAACCAAAAGCTTTAATGCGTTTAGGAGGAAAAATTCGTTTATCTTTTTTATTATAATAAAATATTCCCCACTTCCAATTCGATAAATCATTGTGCCATTCATCCAATTGTTCTTTACTTGGTTTTTCTGTTGATTCCATAATTTATTTTTTGGAACTTTTCTTTTGAATAAGACTGTAATAAAAACCAAAACCGAAACTGAAAATTTGAGTGTTTCCAGTATTATTTTTATCGTAAGATTTCCATTCATTTAAACACAATTCGTAAGGATTGAAATTGTGATTGTAAACACTATAGCTTGCAGTAATTCCAAATGCAAAATTTGGTTCTACCAAATAATAAATATTTAGTTCGGGTTCCATAAAAAGGCACTGGTAGCTTGTTACATCGGGAGGTTTGTTTTCGGTTTTACAAATAAGTCCATAGAAATTCGTCCAATTATAGCCACCCGAAACTGATGCTGAAAAAATAAATTTATGGTCTTCGCCCATATATGCATCGGTGCCAAGTTTAAAAGCAATATTATTCAATTGCATAGTTGCATTATAGTTCGATATTTTGTTGTCCATTATTTTAAACATTCCATATTTGTATCCTATTCCCAAAAAAAATCCCTTATACAAATACATATTTAATCCAGCACTTGCTTCATAAACACCAACAAAACTTCGCTTAAATGCCACATTGCCAATAGCACTTGGCGACATCACAGAAACTCGAGGACTTAAATAATAATAGCGTTTTGGTGGAGGTGGTTTGTACTCATCTGATTTTTTTTCAACAACAGTAGTACTATCCGAATCTTGCGAAAACAGCAACTGTGGCGAAAAAACAACCACACAAAAAATAATATATTTAAAAATGATTTTCAAAATTTAAAACGATTTTACAAATTTTTTCCGAAACATTTCTTTTTCGGTTTGTATTTCCACAATATAAATGCCATTTTGCAAAGTGCTTACATCTAATGTTAGTTGTTGGCTATTAGTTATACGTTGCTGGTACAGCACACATTCTCCAAGTACATTGTAAATTTTTATCTCCTGCATTCCCTCTCCTTTGGAGAGGGTTAGGGTGAGGCTTCCTGCTGTTGGATTTGGATATATTTTAAAACTACTATTCTTTTCTGTTAATTCATTTATACCAGCTAAACTATCACAATTTATAATACTTATATCATCTATAAAATAATATGCAAAGGCAGATGAACTATTTCCAAGGTGGATGGTATCACTATTGTTTATATCATGAAAATTACCAATTGTGATATATTTTTCTCCTCCCTTTGCTTTAAAAAAACCTGAAACTTCCATCCAGTTAAGTGTATCACTTAAATAATAACCAACAGGGGACTCAATTTGTGGCTGAAAAGTAAAATTATTTGTAGTAGCTATAAAAACGGCACTATCTGATAGATATGCCCCCATTTTTGCAATTGCTGCATTACTATTTTTTATTAAATTAACATAAAAACTAACACAATAAATACTATTCTTCTTTAATGTATCAGACAACTCTCCTTGGACATATTCAATATAGGAGGGCTGTAAAGCAATTATTCCAATATAGGCATTTCCTGTTTTCGCAAGTTGGTATCCACCACCATTACTAGGGACACCAAAAATACTATGGTTACAACTATTAAAATAATCAGGTGTAGAAGATGTAGGACTACTCCAATATTGTGCCTTATTTATTTCTCCATAATTTGAAGGGCATCCTAAAGTATCCTCAAAACTTGGATTTGAAACTAAATTTTGAGCATAGCTGTAGTTTACAGCTATGCTCAAAATAATAGTTATCAATAATTTTTTTATCATTAAAAATCAAAAATTATTCTTCTCCTTCTTTGTCTAAATGTTGCTGAACAACGTCAATAGCATTTGTAATTACATCGCTCAAGGCAGTAATAAAAGTTCCTTCTTTTGCAATGTTAATAGCATGTTTTATGGCATCGGTTTCTTTAGGAATAATTTCGTAAGTAACTTTTTTGTTTTGCGATTTTATTCCTTCCAAAATCAAATTAATAATTTCTTCTTCTGTTCTTCCTCGCAAATGTTTTTCTTGACGAATAATAATATGGTCGAACATACGAGCAGCAATGGCAGCACATTCTCTAATATCTTCATCTCTTCTATCGCCTACTCCTGCAATAATTCCAATTTTTTGAGGAGAATTAACACTTTGTAAAAAATCTTCAACACCCAAATATCCAGCAGGGTTATGTGCAAAATCAATCATCACTTTAAATTTTTTGAAATCAAAAATGTTCATTCTTCCTGGAGTTTGTGCAGCACTTGGAATAAATGTAGCCAACGATAATTTTATATCATCTGTTTTAAATCCCCACAAATAACTTGCAAGTGTTGCAGCAAGCACATTGGCAATCATAAACTTTGCTTTTCCATTTAATGTAAGCGGAACGTGTGTAGCTTTTTCAACACGAATTTTCCAATCTCCTTTTTTAATGGTAACAAAACCATTTTCGTAAATAGCAGCAATACCACCTGTTCGGCAATGGTTCACAATCACATCGCAATGTTCGTTCAAACTAAAATAGGCAACCTTGCAATCCAATGTTTTTGCAATTTCTACACAATTTTCATCTTCGGCATTTAGCACCGCCCAACCATCTTTTTTTACACTATTTGCCACTACTGCTTTCACACGCGACAAATCTTTTAAATCATTAATATCATTTAATCCTAAATGGTCTTCTTGAATGTTTGTTATAATTCCAATATCGCATCGGCTAAAACCCAATCCCGAACGAAGAATACCACCACGTGCAGTTTCCAATACAGCAAACTCTACAGTAGGATCTTTTAAAATAAATTCGGCACTCAAAGGTCCAGTTGTATCACCTTTTTCGAGCATGTGGTTTTGTACATAAATTCCATCTGATGTGGTAAAACCAACTTTGTATCCATTGTTTTTTACAATGTGTGCAATCAATCTTGTTGTTGTAGTTTTTCCATTTGTTCCAGTAACTGCAATGATTGGAATGCGTGAAGGTTTTCCGGGAGGATAAAGCATATCAATAACTGGAGCAGCTACATTGCGAGGCAATCCTTCGGAAGGTGCCAAGTGCATACGAAAGCCGGGTGCAGCATTTACTTCTAAAATCACACCACCATTTTCTTTCAATGGTTGTGTAAGATTTTTTGCCATAATATCAATACCACATACATCTAAACCAATAACACGAGCAATTCGTTCGGCTAAAAATATATTTTCGGGATGCATCATTTCTGTTACATCTATTGAGGTTCCGCCTGTACTTAAATTTGCTGTTGATTTTAAATAAACAATTTCTTTTGCTTTTGGAATTGTTTCAAGTGTATAGTTTTTCTTTTCCAACAAATCCATTGTATCTCTATCAACAGTAATTTCTGTCAATACATTTTCGTGTCCATAACCTCTGCGTGGGTCTTTGTTTACTTCATCAATCAATTGTTGAATGGTTTGTTTTTCATCGCCTACTACATTTGCAGGCACACGTTGTGCTGCTGCCACAATTTTGTTATCAATAACTAAAATTCTAAAATCGTAACCAGTAATAAATCGTTCAACAATTACTTTGCGTGAATACTTTTTTGCAAATGCCAAACCTTGCACTGCATCTTCCCAGTTATTTATGTTTATTGATGCACCTTTTCCGTGATTTCCATCCAATGGTTTCAACACAATTGGAAAACCAATTCTATCAATCGTTTTTTGTAAATCCTCTTCATCAATACAAATATCTCCTTTAGCAACAGGTATGGAAGCAGCATCGAGCATACGTTTTGTATCTTCTTTGTTGCAAGCAATATCCACAGCAATGTTACTTGTTTTGCAAGTGATGGTTGCCTGAAAACGCATTTGATTAACACCATATCCTAACTGCACCAAAGAGTTTGTACCCAAGCGAATCCAAGGAATATCGCGTGCTACAGCTTCATCCACAATACTTCCTGTACTTGGTCCAAGTCGAACGTCTTCTCTGATTTCACGCATTTTTTGTAAATCGGCTTGCAAATTATACGCTTCGCCTTTTACCAATGCTTGTGCTATGTTCACTGCCGATTCAGCAGCAAATATTCCTACTTTTTCTTCCACATAACTAAACACAACATTATAAATTCCTGATGTTTTTGTTTCACGTGTTCTTCCAAAACCAGTTTCCATTCCTGCTAACGACTGTGTTTCCAGAGCAATGTGTTCAATCACATGTCCCATCCAAGTACCACGTTCCACACGTTGAAAAAAGCCACCACGCACTTCTTCCGAACAACGATGTTCTATCATTGTTGGAAACATTGCTTCTAATCTTTTTCCGAATCCTTTAATTTTATTGGTTGGAAGTTGTTCTAACTCTTCTAAATCCAAACGCATTTGAATTAATTTTTTGCGTTTCACACTCCAAAGGTTTGGTCCACGTAAGGCTTGAATGCTGAGAATTTTCATGATTTATTATTTATTTGGTTTAAAACTGTTGCGTAAGATATAGCTTAATTTGAAAAAATCAAAAAAATAAATTTGTATCATCGTATTGTTTTTATTTACATTTGTTACAAGCACTTCGGTGAAGTGAATAACATCCCCCTAATGACCAATAACAGCAAACATCTTGTGTAGGCTGATTTTAAAGGTTAAAAAAACTACTGAAATGAAAAAAAAATTAATTTTATTCATTACTCTTATTTGTATTATTGGATTTAATACCAATACAAAAGCCTGTCATTTGGCAAGTCTAACTGTTATATGCGGACCTACTGATATTGGAGGCGGGCAATATTCTTTTACAATACAAATTTGTACAGGAAGTGGTGGCGATATATCAATGGGAGTGCTTTGTGGTACTGGTGCCGTTGGCAGTACACAAAACTATACCATTTCGGTTTCCGGAGGAACAGTAACTGGTGTAAGTTCTTCAGGATATACGGGTAGTATTGTTAGTGGATTTAATGGCGTTAACTCAACTGGTTCTGTAATGAGTGGAGTGCTAACCTACTTTGCACCATCAACTATATATAATATTCCAGCAACGGGAGATGCTTGTAATCTTTATGGTTCAATTGTGCAATGGTGTTGGAATGTAACTTTTGTTACTAATGGTTTGCCTACTACAATAACTGTTAATGGAATTGAAGGTGTTGAAACAGGTCAAAATTCAAGTGCATGTCCTTTATCTACATCAGCTATAGCATCTCCCGTTATCACCAATCCTCCTCCAGTTTGTGAATCGGGTTTTGGATTGCTAACGGCATCGAATTGTTCGGGTATTGTTAAGTGGTATGATACACCTGGTGGTACATTGTTGGGAACAGGAACTACATTTTTGAGTCCATATCTTACAACAACAACAAATTATTATGCAACCAATACATTAAATGGAGTAGAAAGTTCAGCAACTATGGGAACAGTTACTATTAATCCATTGCCTGTTATTTCTGTTAATTCTCCCATTATTTGCACAAGCACAACTGTTGATTTAACAGCAAGTGGAGGCGATTCATACATTTGGTCAACAGGTGAAACAGGAACGCTAACAAGTGTTACACCTACCTCTAATACAACTTACAGCATAACTGCAACATCTGTATTTGGTTGTACAAGTTCTGCAACCACTTCTGTTACTATTGACCCATCACCAATAGCAACAATTACAGCAAACGGAACTACCACTTTTTGTGAAAACGATTCTGTAAAACTTACTGCAAGTAATGGACTTTCTTATCTGTGGAGCAATGGAGAAACAAGCCAAAGTATTTTTGTAAATTCAACAGGAAATTATTCTGCAACTATTTATTATGGAAGTTCTTGCTCTTCTGTTTCTAATACGATAGCTACAACAGAATTAATGAATAGTACAGCTACTATTTCAGAAACAGTTTGTGATAGTTTAGTGCTCAACGGACAAACCTATACTACAAGTGGAGCACATATTCAAACATTAACAAATGCTTTGGGTTGCGATAGTGTGCTAACAATTAATTTAACCGTAAATACAATTGATACATCTGTTACAACATTGGGAAACATGCTAACTTCTAATGCCACATCTGCAAGTTATCAGTGGCTCGATTGTGATAATGGTTTTGCAATTATTTCGGGAGAAACAAATGCAACTTTTACTGCAACAGCTAATGGAAATTTTGCTGTGGAAGTAACTAAAAATGCATGTACAGATACTTCTGCTTGTTATAATGTAACTGGGATTGGAATGCACCATTTTTCATTAAGCGCAGGCATTTATATTTACCCTAACCCAACAACAGGAAGCTTCATTTTAACCCTTTCCAAAGGAGAAGAAATTAGAGCAGTGCAGATATTCAATGTACTTGGAGAATGTGTGCTGTACCAGCAACTAATAACTAATAACCAACAACTAACATTAGATGTGAGTAGTTTATCAAAAGGTATTTATTTTATAAAAGTAAATTCAGAACAAGGAAGTAATACCAAGAAATTAATTATAGAATAAAAAATAACAGCCATGAAAAAAATAATTACACTAACAGCTTTTTGTTTTTTTTTATTAGCAAAACAAAATACTTTTTCGCAAAGTAGCATTCACTATTATGGATGGAACTCGCAATATAATCTTTCACCATATGATATTATAAAAACGGCAGATGGTGGTTTTTTATTAATGGGAGATGTTGCTTCGTCACTGCCATTAATTGAAAATCCTGTTTTTAAACAATATCTTGTAAAAACAAACACAAATGGTGATACATTGTGGACTAAATACCACAAACACAAAACTTTTGGAGCTCCACGCATTATAGAAACATCTTCAAACAACTTTATTAGCTTTAGCCAAATTGATGGTGGTTATGCTTGTGGTAGTCTGTTTGCATCAACCCCATATAGAGATTATAGTATGCAAACATTCTCTTCAAATGGTGATTCTTTGTCCTTAAACCAATACAATGACACATGTGATGATTTTATTGTTGATGTGGTTAAAAACACATTAGGAGGAATGACAGTGTTAATGGATACACATAGAATAAAGGAAATTAGTCAAAGTGGAGTTATTAATACCATATCACTTCCATACAACTATGTAACTCAAATAGAAAAAGCCAATAATGGCTATTGGTTAGCTAGATATAATAATCTTTATAAAATTTCTTCTAATGGAACAAGTCTTTGGCAAAATCCAATAGCCTTTTCGCCATACCTTGCCGATTTTTGTAAAATAAATAATGATAGTTTAATTTTTGCTTGCTCAAGTGTTGGATCTGTAACTTCTTACTTTGTAAATGTTATGAAGACAGACAGTTTTGGTAATCAAGCTTGGAACAAAAAATATTATTTACAAGCCAATAATATAATGCAACATTCTTCTGGTAATTATGTATTAACAGGGAGGGAGGGAAATAATTTGAAAATATTGGCATTAAATATTAACGGTGATTCTATTTGGGGCAAAACTTATTCTTTGCTAATGCCTGCTTTGGGAATAAAAACAGTTGAAACAAATAATGGTGGACTAGCGATTTTAGCTAGGTCAGGTGGTACCGGAATGGCAAGCCAATATGCACTTATAATAGATTCTATTGGTAGCACTGTAGGCATCGAAGAAAGCCATTTTTCAAACAACGAAATCTCCATTTACCCCAACCCAACAACAGGAGTTTTTTCTGTGATTACAAATGAAACAAAACAAACTCAATTAATAATTACTAATATTTTAGGAGAATTGATTTACTCAACTAAAATGAATTCCGAAAAAATTATAATAGATTTGAGCAAACAAGCAAAAGGAATATACTTTATAAAAGTAAATACCGAACTAGGAAGTAGTACCAAGAAATTAATTGTGGAATAAAAGTAAAATAGAAATTAAAAAAGGAGAGCAAACAAAAAAGCTGAAATGCTATTAGTTACTATAGTTCCAGTATAACGACAGGTAATGTTCAAGTATATTTAGTAGCGAGATCGGGAGTTGAACCCGAGACCTCAGGGTTATGAATCCTGCGCTCTAACCATCTGAGCTACCTCGCCATATTTTTTTTGAGGGCGCAAATATAATGTTTATCTTTTCACATAAAAAAACTACAGCAATTATTTTTAATTATTCTTAAAATTGATAAATTAATTTTTTTTTATATATTGCGAAAGTTTTGCTTAAAATATAAAGACGCATGAGCAAGAAAGTGAATAAATCAAAAAGTGCAAAAAAGCCTGTTAAACCTTCAAAAGGAAAGGCTTCTGCAAAAAAAGTAATCGTTGCTAAAAAAGCATCTCCAAAAGTGGTGTTGAAAAAATCTGTTGTAAAAAAAATGGCAAAGTCCGTAAAGAAAAAACCTGCAAAAAAAATAATTGCAAAACCAATAAAGAAAGTTGTTGTAACGAAAAAAAACACTCCGAAAGCAGTGAAGAAAGCTATTTCAACTAAAAAAATTGTTGTTAAAAAGGAAATTAAAAAAATTGTTCCGAAGAAGATAGAAAAAACGGCAAAAGAAAAAGGAACAATTGCAAAGAGTTTCAAACCAGTTAAAAAAGTTAAGGAAGAAAAATTTCCTGCTAAAAAGGTTTCAAAACCTATCGATATTGTTTCTCAAGCTCCGAAAGAAAAAAGTAGAAAATCGAAAAGAGGCAGAAAGCCTAAAAATAAAGATGGAGATGATGAACCAGAAATAGTTATTGATGAACTATTGGAGCAAATTATTAATTCTACAAAAAAACGTTTTCAGAAAAAAGTAAAGGTTCCTAAAATTTTAAAAACTTTTGTGAACCCAATGGCTTCCTTGACTGTGGCTTTACCTAAAGATGGTGCTAAAAAAATTGTATTGCCTAAAAAAGAACCAAAAGGAAAATTTGAATTAGAATATGTAATTAGAACTTCTGCTGGAATTTTATATGAATTTTTAACTACTCCAAGTGGTTTGTCAGAATGGTTTGCAGATGATGTAAATATTCACGAAGGATTTTTTACATTTTATTGGGACGGAAGTGAACAAAAAGCAAAATTACTTGGTTTTAAAGATGAAAAATTTGTTCGCTTTCAATGGGTTGATAAACCAGATGGTACTTATTTTGAATTTAAGATAGAACGTGATGATTTAACGGGAGATATTTCCTTAATCATTACCGATTTTGCTGATGAAGCTTCAGATTTGGAAACCTCGAAATTACTTTGGGATAGTCAAGTAAATAAACTACTTCACGTTATTGGTTCTTACTAAAACATTTTTTGTTTTTCAACTAATTAATACTGCTACTTTTGCAAGTATAATTTTCTGATGTGAAATCAATTTTCAAAAACAACATTTATTTTTTTCTCCCCTACTCTATTTTTTTATTATTGGGAGTTTTGCTTTTGATTAGCAACAACAAAGCCAATACACACATTGAATTTAATACCTATCACAATTCATTTTTTGATTCGTTTTTTTATTACATCACATTTTTAGGCGATGGAATTACAGCAACATTGGTTGCAATTATTTTGTTGACAATAAAATACCGAAGTGCTCTACTTGTAGGTATTTCCAATATAATTGCATCCGTTATTACACAATTATTGAAACACACGGTTTTTGCAGATGTTGTTCGTCCGAAAAAATTTTTTGAAGGAGTTCACGATTTATATTTAGTTCCCGGAGTTGAAAATTATTTGTACAATAGTTTTCCTTCAGGGCATGCCACTTGTGCTTTCTCACTTTATTTAGCACTGGCACTTATTGTGGAAAATAATAAATTGAAATTTTTGTTTTTTGTAATTGCATTTTTTGTTGGCTTGTCGCGTGTATATTTATCACAACATTTTTTTGAAGATGTTTATGTTGGCTCTATAATTGGCGTATCTATTACGTTTTTATGTTTTTATTTTCTTCAAAAGCAAAATAAAAAATGGTTAGAAAGTTCATTAATAAATACATTCAAAAATTAAAATGACAACAACCATTCGAACTAATATATTTATTGCAATTGCAGCATTGTTGCTTTTTGTTCCATTTTTAGGAGCCGCACATTTGTTCGATTGGGATGAAATAAATTTTGCTGAATGTGCACGTGAAATGATTGCTACTGGAAATTATTTTTCAGTAAAAATAAATTTTCAACCATTTTGGGAAAAACCTCCTCTCTTTATTTGGTTACAGGCATTGTCAATGAATGTATTTGGAATAAATGAATTTGCTGCACGTTTACCAAATGCTATTTGTGGAATTGCAACATTGTTAGTATTGTACAACATTGGCAGAAAACTTTTTGATGAAAAATTTGGACTCATTTGGGTTTTAGCCTATGCTGGTTCTTTTCTTCCGCATTTTTATTTTAAATCGGGAATTATTGATCCTTGGTTTAACTTGTTTATTTTTTCCGCCATTTATTTTTTCATTTTATTTAGCAATAACAATTCTATTTCCGAAACAAATAAAAAAACAAATCGTTTACTTTTATTCTCTGCATTATTCATTGGATTGGCAGTATTAACAAAAGGTCCAGCAGCATTGCTCATTTTTGGTTTATGTGCTGGAGTATATTTTATTCTTAAACGATTTCAACCTTTTATTAGCACAAAACAAATTTTAATTTTTGTATTTACCGTAATTTTTATTGGAGGATTTTGGTTCTTAATTCTTTTATTAACGGGCAATGGAAGTATTATTAAAGAATTTTTTGTGTATCAAATTCGTTTGTTCAACACACAAGATTCTGGTCACGGTGGTTCTTTTTTTTATCATTGGATTGTTTTATTGATTGGCTGCTTTCCCGCTTCTATATTTGCTTTACAAGCATTCAAAAAAAATAATTTTGATACACCTTTTCAAAAACATTTTAAATTTTGGATGCTGATTTTGTTTTTTGTAGTGTTGATTTTGTTCAGCATTGTGAAAACAAAAATTGTTCACTATTCATCACTTTGTTATTTTCCATTGAGTTTTTTAGGAGCATACAGCATTCACAAATTAATTAATGGAGAATTACAATGGAAAAAATACATGTCAATTTTATTGATAACCATTGCAAGTAGTATTGGTTTGGTGTTGATGCTTTTGCCAATCGTTGATAAATTCAAACAAAAAATTATTGATACAAAAATTATTGATGATGTTTTTGCTGTTGAAAATTTGAAAGCAAATGTTTATTGGACAGGCTTTGAATGGCTATTGGGTGCAATTTTAATAGTGGGAACAATTTTGATGTTGTATCTCATCAAAACAAAAAAAATGCAGCAAGGTATTTATGCACTATTTTTATCCAGCTTATTTTGTGTGAATAGTTCCTCAATTATAATTGCTCCTAAAATTGAGCAATACTCGCAAGGAGCAGTTATTGAATTTTATGAATATTTACAAAACAAAGATTGTTATGTGGAAACTTTAGGATTTAAAAGCTATGCACATTTATTTTATTCGCATAAAAAAGAACAGCAAAACAAAAATAGTTACAATGCCGATTGGCTTGAAAATGGTGATATTGACAAACCTACTTATTTTGTTTGCAAAATAAATGATATAGAAAACATTGCGAAATCATATCCGCAACTAAAAGAAATTTATCGTAAAAATGGATTTGTGTTTTTATTCCGAAATCCGAAATAATTATTTTTTTCTTCTGTAAATTTTAGATTTGTTCAAACCTAATTTGTAGAAAAAATGAGTTAATGAAACTCGCAAAACTCCCATTCCATATTTTGCACTTCGTCTGAAATTAATTGAAGATGCTTCTGGGAAATACTTTGTAGGACAAGTGATTTCAGCTATTTCAAAGCCAGCCATAAATACTTGCGAAATCATTTCATTATCAAAAACAAAATCATCGTTGTTGGCTTCATAATCTACCGTTTCTAAAATTTCTCTTGAAAACGCACGATAGCCAGTATGATATTCTGATAATTTTTGATTGATTAAAATATTTTGAGTAAGTGTTAAACAACGATTAAAAATGTATTTATACATTGGCATTCCACCTTTCAAAGCACCTTTTCCCAAAATGCGCGAACCAAATACTGCAGGATATAAATCATTGGCAATAATATGTGCCATCGATTGAATTAAAAGTGGTGTGTATTGATAATCGGGATGCAACATAATAACAATATCCGCATTAAGCTCTAATGCTTTGTTGTAACACGATTTTTGATTTCCACCGTAACCTCTATTTTTTTGATGTTGAATAACGTGTTTTATTCCAATACGTTTAGCAACTTCTACAGTTTTATCTTTACTCACATCGTCCACCAACACCACATCATCAACTATATCGAATGGAATTTCCTTATATGTTTTTTCCAATGTTAAAGCCGCATTGTAGGCAGGCAACACTACTACTATTTTTTTGTTGTTAATCATTTGTTTTTTGTTTCAAGGCAAAAATAATAAAATAAAGAAAATACAAAAACGAATGAATTAGAAAATTCGTTAACAGTTCTGTAATATTAATAAAATTTCGCTACTATAAAGAGTAAATACTAATGAAACATTATACAAATAAAAAAGCGAAACTAGAAAAATCTAATTTCGCCCTCTTTGTGATCCCGCTGGGATTCGAACCCAGGACCCCTACATTAAAAGTGTAATGCTCTACCAGCTGAGCTACGGAATCTAATCTACACCTAAAATGCAGTTCCCTTTTTTGATTTTGGGAGTGCAAATATAGATGCAATATTTAATTTTACAAACTCTTTTTAAAAATAATCTTTTTTTTTCCCTTAAGTGCTCATTTTCAGTTGATTTTGTTGCTATTCAATATTGTGAAAAAATACTTTTAATTCTATTGAAAATTGTGGGAGTTGTTTTTAAAAATGATTAATATTGTGGTACACTCATTGGCATTAAAAGATTGAGCATTAGCATCAACATAAAACCAAACATAGGTATTGCTGAATTACCTTTTGGAGCTTCGATGAAAGAAGCCGAAAAGCTTTTTGGGAAACCAGAAGAGATTCAACTATTGGATGATGTTGATGACTCTATTTCTACTGTTTGGCACTATTGGGAAAGAGGATTATCACTATTTTTTGATGAGCAACAACATCAAATATTTTGTTGCGTTGAAATTGATAATGAAGAAACACAATTGTGGGGCGTGAATGTTTTTAGCTTAAAAGAAAAGCAAATAATTGAGTTGTTTCAAAAAAATGGCTTTACTCGTTTTGAAACAGAAATGCACGATTGGGGCGAAAAACGGTTGAGTTTTGAAGATGCAAACATTGATTTTTATTTCGAGAAAAATAAATTGGTTTCCATCAATTATGGAAAACCTTCAATAGGTTCACAAATACTAATACTTCCAAACTAATGGCAAAATTTTTCTTAATCGGATACATGGGTAGTGGAAAAACCACAGCTGGTAAAAAACTTGCAACAAAATTGGGTTATGATTTTATTGATTTAGATAATTTCATTGAAACCGAGTATCAACAAACTATTCCAGAGATATTTTCCACAAAAGGTGAAAAAGAATTTAGGGCAATGGAACACAATGCTTTAAAAAAATTAATTGAAAAAGATAATTTAATTATTGCTTGTGGTGGTGGAACTCCTTGCTATTACAACAACATAGAGTTAATGAACAACAATGGCATTACGGTTTATTTAAAAATGAGTGTCGACTCATTAGTAAATCGCTTACTAAATGCTACAGAGAAACGTCCATTAATTGCAAACAAAACAGAAGCAGAACTTCGCGCTTTTGTAAATCGTCAATTAGAAAAACGTGAAGACATTTATCATCAAGCACAATACATTGTAAAGGGAAAAGATTTGAATGTAGATGAACTTGTTTTGTTTATGAAAGAAAAAGTAGATGTTGTTTAATTAACTTAAATAAACTGCGGCTTCTTTTCCTTTTTTATTTAATTCAACAGTAATATGTTCTTGAAAAGTAGTTGATAAAGCAAGTCCTACAAAGTCTGCTTTTATTGGATAACGATTGTGTCCTCTATCTACCAAAACTATTGTAGTTAATCGTTTTACTGGAACATTTAAAAAACACTTTGCTCCAAACATTAATGTTTTTCCTGAATTCAAAACATCATCAACCAACACAATTACTTTGTTCGTTAATTCTTTTTCTGTTAAAGCAATTTTTGTTTTTGATGTAAGTGGATTTTTTTTATCAATACTTATTTCTATTAATTTGATTTTAATTTTTGAAATGTTTTTTAAAACTACAGCAATACGAATAGCCAGCAAATAGCCATTATTGGCAATTCCAGCCATAATTATTTCCTTTTCATCATAATTATTTTCCAAAATTTCGTAAGCAATACGGTTTATTTTTTGCTCAACTTGTTTGCTGTTTAATATTAATGTTTTGCTCATACAAATTATGTTTTTTGAAAAACAAAGATAGATAATTTAAAAAAGAACTACTCCTCTACTTTATGCTGTAATGATTCTTCTGCTGAATGTTTCACAATTTTATGAGACTCCTCATCTCCTAAATATTTTTCAATGGCTGTGTGTCCTACATAAATCAATGGTGTGAGAACTACAGCAATAATTAGTTTGAATGTATAACCTGTTAATGCTGCATTAAAAAATACAGAAGTAGTCATTTTTCCTGGCAACCAAAATGCAATTCCAAGAACCACAAAGGTATCTATCAATTGCGAAATGATAGTAGAACCAGTACTTCTGAGCCAAATCATTTTTCCGCCAGTTTTATCTCGTAGCATCCAAAAAATAGAAACATCAATTAATTGTGAAAAAATAAATGCTACTAAACTCCCAACAATTATCCATAAACTTTGCCCAAACACTGCATAAAATTGAGCATCTGTAACTGTTGAAATACCAACAGCAGCAGGCACTTTAATGGCAATAAATAAAATTATAAAAGCATAACCAATTAAACCTGCAGTAATAAGCGAAAGTTTTTTCACTCCTGCTCTACCGTAATATTCATTAATAATATCGGTTGTTAAAAATACGATGGGCCAAGGAATAATTCCAATACTCATCACAAACGGACCAATATGAATGAGCTTACTACCAATCAATTCGGCAACTATGGCATTAGTTATAAAAAGTCCTGCAAGGATGATGTAAATCAAATTTCGTTTAGAAGAAAAAATCATAATCCATATTATTTTTTAATTTGTAAATCCAAAAATTCCTGAATAGTATTATAAATATAATTCAAATCTTCGTTTGAAATGCAATATGGTGGCAACACATACACAATATTGCCAAGCGGACGAAGTATAATTCCTCTTTGAATAAAAAAATTAGAAATTGATTCTGCTAATGAATTCAAATAATGTGTTTCTTCTTTTGTTTTTATTTCAAAAGCCAAAATAGTTCCCATTTGTCGAACATCAATCAATGCTTTGTGTGATTTTATTTTTTGAAAAAATAAATTATGTTGATTGGCTATTCTATCAATATTTTCAAATGTTTCAGGCTTATCAAACAAATCCAAACTTGCTAAAGCCGCAGAGCAAGAAGTAGCATTTGCTGTGTAGGAATGTCCGTGAAAAAAAGTTTTCATTTTATCATCACTCCAAAATGCATCGTAAATAAATTCAGCACAACTTGTTGCTCCCAAAGGCATTACACCACCTGTCAATCCTTTGCTCATACAAATAATATCAGGCTTTTGAACCAAATAATCGCTTGCGAAAAATTTGCCTGTGCGTCCAAATCCTGTCATCACTTCATCGGCAATAGTGATAACATTTTTTGCTTTACATTGTTCAATCAACTCATCTAATATATTTTCAGAATACATTACCATTCCTCCTGCACCTTGCACCAATGGCTCAAAAACAAATGATGCAACATCATTATTTTTTAACGCTTGTTCCATTGCTTGTACTGATTTTTTTTCATCTCCTTTCACAGGAACAGGAATGTGAATAACATCAAATAATAATTTTGAAAAAGGCAGATTAAATGCGTTTCGTGCGCCAACACTCATTCCTCCAAATGTATCTCCGTGATAAGCATTTTCAAAAGCAATTACTTTTGTTTTACTGATTTCATTGTTACTCCAGTATTGAAAAGCCATTTTCAAAGCCACCTCCACTGCTGTTGAACCATTATCGGAATAAAATATTTTCGATTGATTTTGAGGTAATCGTTTCAATAATCGTTCTGCTAATTGCACCGCAGGTTCGTGTGTAAATCCTGAAAATATTGAGTGTTCAAGCGTTTGTAATTGTTCCGAAATTTTTTGTGCAAGGTATGGATGCGCATGTCCGTGAGTATTTACCCACCAACTTGAAATTCCATCAATGTATTTTTTTCCTTTTTCATCAAAAAAATAAGCTCCATCACCTTTTACAATTGCTATTGGCAATGGTGCGGTTTTTAGTTGTGTAAACGGATGCCACACTACTTTTTTATCTCGTTCTTGTAAATTCATAAATTAAAAATCCCACCAAAAATATACATTTCAGTGGGATTTGAATTTAATTTGTTGGTTTGAAATTATTTTAAATATTCAAATTCTTTTGCATAGCGAGAAATAATTTCTGGCGTAATTTCATTTTCTTTATTAATACGACCAAGCACTTTTAATCCGCTATAATCAACAATAATTTCTTCCGAAAGTTTGTGAGGTGGTCCATTAAAAACAATACCCAATATTTTTAAATTACGCTCTTTCAATGCATCAATTGATAGTAATGAATGATTGATACTTCCCAAATAATTTTGGATAACCAACACAATTTCTGCATCCACTTTTTTTATCAAATCAATCATAAAAAATTTTCTATTCAAGGGAACCATCAATCCTCCTGCACCTTCAATAATTAAAGTATTGTTTGTTTCTGGTAATTGAATAGCATCTAAACTAATTTCTACATTATCCAATTCTGCCGCAGCATGTGGCGACATATATTGTTTCAACAAATAACCTTCGGGATGAAATTTACTTTCAGTATTTGTTACCCATTTTTTTACTTTAGCTGTGTCGGTAGAAAAGAAACTTCCTGTTTGAATGGGTTTCCAATAATCAGCTTTAAAAGCTTCAACAAATACAGATGAAACTACTGTTTTTCCAACATCAGTTCCTATTCCTGTGATAAATATTTTTCTCATAAATTTATTTTCCAAGCATGTTAAACGCAAAAATAGACATAAAGGTTACAAAAAACCAAAATCAACAATCGCAACAATTAATCTTTTAATTTCTTCTTTTGTATTAAATGAATGAATACAAATTCTTAATCGCTCTTTTCCTTTGGCAACAGTAGGATTAAGAATTGGACGAACATCGAAACCTGTTTTTTCAATGTGTGTTGCAAGTTTTTTTACTTCTTCATTTCCACTAACAATGATACATTGAATAGGACTGTTGCTTTCTATCAAATGAATGTGTTTATAATTTGAAATTGTAGTTTTAAAAAATTGAATTAATGTTTTTAATTTCAAAATATCTTTTTCACACGTTTGTAATAATTGATAGGATTGATTTATTGCAACTAAACTTTTCAAAGGCAATGCTGTGGTATAAATAAATGAACGCGAAAAATTTATTAAAAAATTGCGCAATAGTTCTGCTCCTAAAACAATGGCTCCGTGGCATCCAAGTGCTTTACCAAAAGTGTGAACTCGTGCAAAAATTTCATTTTCTAATTTTAGTTCCTGCACTTTTCCTTTTCCGCTATTGCTTGTTATTCCTGTTGCGTGAGCTTCGTCCACAATTATATTGGCTTTGTATTTTTTGCAGAGCCGAACTATTTTTTCTAAAGGTGCTTCATCTCCATCCATTGAATAAATACTTTCTACGGCAACATAAATAATTCCTTCTGCAATTTTTAGTCTTGCTTCTAAATGTTCTAAATCATTGTGTTTGAAAGAATATGCTGCTGCTGAAGAAAGTTTGATTCCATCGTGAACCGAAGCGTGAATTAATTCATCATAAATAATAGTATCGTTTTTTTGACCAAGAGCCGAAAACAAACCAATGTTTGCATCGTAACCAGAATTGTAAATTAATCCAGATTGTGCGTTGTGAAATTTAAAAATTTGTTTTTCTAAATTTTCTATATAAACCGAATTGCCTGCTAACAAACGTGAGCCAGTCGAACCATTTTTAATTTCAATAATTTCACTAAGCTCTTTTTCAATATTTTTTTTCAGTTCAATTGATTTTGCAAAACCTAAATAATCGTTGCTACAAAAATCTATTAAATCAGTTTTTACAACCAATTTGCGCAAAGCATTTTGTTCTATTCGTTTTGTTAAAGCTTGTTGTAAATAATTATCAGCGGAGAAATTCATTTTCTTAAAAACCTGAAACATCAATTTTTAAGCCTACTGTAGCAACAAAGGTGTAAATATTATGTCTAATATCTATTGGCTTTTCGCTGGAGTTATTGGAAAAATATTTGTATTCAAAATTAGGATGAACATATAAATAAATATGCGGAATTACATTGTAAGCACCTATCAAACCAACTCCAACAAAGTATGTATTAGCAAAAGCGGCTTCACCAAAAAAATTAATTCTATCTACTCCCGAATAATTGTAATAACCAAAACGTGCTTGTGCCATTACTAAAAAATCGGATTTTTCTTTTCTATACAAAGGAAATTCAACCAACGCATATATTTTATCCATTCTAAATTTTTGGTCGTACAACACAATTCCAGCATCAGAACTTGGAGCAGAAATATCAATTTGATCCATTGTATTTTCTTCGAAATTTAAACCAACTCCCAACAATATTTTTGATATTGGAAATAATGCATTTATATCGTAACAACGAACATCTGTGTTGGATTTAAACTTTAAATCACCCGACTTTATTATTCTTCCTTTTTTATCATACAACTCGGTGTTTTTTATTGTTGAACTCCAATATGAAGTTCCAAAACCATAACCAGCAGTAATAAAATAATCTCTCGTTCCAAAATGATGACGAGTTTGAGCAAATGAAACAAGATGAATTGCACCAATTAAAAACAATATGAAAATATTTTTTTTCAATGAAAATTAATTTACTGTTTCTAATACTGTTGCTTTCTTTTTATCTGCTTTAAAAGCTTTGCGAGGCGTTAATCCAAAAAGTTTAAACATTTCCATATCCGAATTAAAATCGGGGTTTGGTGTAGTTAATAATTTATCTCCTGCAAAAATAGAATTTGCACCTGCTAAAAAACACAAGGCTTGTCCTTCCAAACTCATTTGTGTGCGACCAGCAGAAAGACGAACCACCGTTTTGGGAATTACAATTCGAGTAGTTGCAATCATACGCACCATATCCCAAATGGGCACCAATGGCTGATTTTCGAGTGGTGTACCTGCTACAGGAACAAGTGCATTTATAGGAACCGATTCGGGATGAACTTCCATTGATGATAATGTTTTTAGCATTTTCACTCTGTCTTCCACCGTTTCGCCCAAGCCAATAATTCCGCCCGAACAAACTGATACTTTTGCTTTACGCACATTTTTTATTGTATCCAATCTATCATCGTAAGTACGAGTAGTAATGATTTTTTTATAGCTTTCTTCCGATGTATCTAAATTGTGATTATAAGCATACAAGCCAGCATCAGCAAGTTTTTGCGCTTGACTTTCGGTGAGCATACCAAGTGTACAACACACTTCCATTCCTTTTTGGTTTACCACTTTTACCATTTCCAGTACTCTGTCAAAATCACTATTATCGCGTACTTCGCGCCAAGCAGCACCCATACACAAGCGTGATGCTCCGCCTTGTTTTGCTTTGTCTGCTGCTTCACTCACTTCGTTCACTGTCATTAATTTATGAACTTCTATTCCAGTGTTATAACGTGCGGCTTGTGGGCAATAACTGCAATCTTCTGCACATCCGCCAGTTTTTATGGATAACAATGAACTTACTTGCACTTCATTTGCTTCATTAAATTCTCTGTGAATTGTTTGTGCTTGATATACCAATTCCAACAAAGACATATTGTATATCTCTAAAATTTCTTCTACTGTCCAGTTATGTCTTACGGCTGTCATAAATTATTTTTCTGATTTTGGTCAAACAAATATAAGGGTTAAAATGATTACAAAAGGAAAACTGTAAAATTTCAACTATTTATAAAAACAGGAGATTTTGATTTGATGATTAATTGAAATAATTAAATACATTTGAAAAAAGAAAACATCACATCATTTTCAAAAAAAATACCGAAGCATATAAAACGATTTTAAAATACCAAAATGAAAAAACAAGATGCAATAAAAGTATTTGAAAATAAAAAGGTAAGAACTATTTGGGATGAAAAACAAGAGAAATGGTATTTTTCAGTTGTTGATGTAATTGAAATATTAACTGGTAGTCCTCGACCAAGAAAATATTGGAATGCCTTAAAGACCAAACTCAAAGCGGAAGGCAGTGAGTTGTCCCAAAATTTGGGACAACTGAAAATGAAGTCAGATGATGGAAAATATTATACTACTGATGTAGCAGATACCGAACAATTATTTAGACTTATTCAATCTATACCATCGCCAAAGGCAGAACCATTCAAACTATGGATAGCAAAAGTAGCCCGTGAACGATTAGATGAAATAGAAGACCCAGAAATAGGTATTGATAGATTGATGGAAACCTACCTTAAAAAAGGATATAGCAAAGAATGGATAAACCAACGCCTAAAAAGTATTGAAATACGCAAAGAGCTTACTGATGAATGGGAAAGTAAGGGTCTGAAAAAAGGACAAGAATTT
>JAYTXX010000076.1:0-17055 GCA_043742725.1 Bacteroidota bacterium
GAGCAGGTGGAATACTTGATTAATGGAGAAATTAAGATTTGGAATCAACCGTTTCAAGATGTTTTTTCTCCAATTTGTATAAAAACAAATGGCAGAACAGAGCAAAAACGACTTGGAAAATATCCAATGCTTACCGAAAAAGAAACTTTGGAAGCACTTGATGCTGCTGTAAAGTGCTATGATAGTGGTAGAGGATTGTGGCCAACAATGGCTGTGAAAGACAGGTTGAAATGTATGGAACTTTTTGTTTCGCGTATGAAATTGAAAAGAAATGAAGTAGTAAAAATTTTGATGTGGGAAATTGGAAAATCATTAGAAGATTCACAAAAAGAATTTGACAGAACAGTTGAGTACATAAATGATACAATTGAAGAAGTAAAAAAATTAGATAGAGAATCTTCTCGATTTCAAATTCATCAAGGTATTATTGCTCAAATAAGAAGAGGTCCATTAGGAGTAGTGTTATGTATGGGACCTTTTAACTACCCATTAAACGAAACCTTTGCAACATTGATTCCTGCATTAATTATGGGCAATGCTTCGATATTGAAACCTCCGAAAAAAGGTGTTTTGTTGTATCGTCCTTTGTTGTCAGCATTCAGAGATTGTTTTCCTAAAGGTGTTATAAATGTAGTTTATGGTGAAGGCAGTGTTACTTCTGGAACACTAATGAAATCGGGCAAAGTGGATGTTCTTGCATTTATTGGTTCGAGCAACGTAGCTAACGAATTAAATAAATTACATCCATTTCCTCACCGACTTCGTTCAGTTCTTGGGTTAGAATCCAAAAATCCAGCAATCATTTTACCCGATGCTGATCTTGAACTTACAGTAAAAGAATGTTTGCTTGGTGCTTTATCGTTTAACGGACAAAGATGTACTGCATTAAAAATAATTTTTGTTCATTCAAAAATTAAAGATGCATTTCTCAAATCTTTTTCCGAAGCAGTTGATGCTATTAATTATGGAATGCCTTGGAATAAAGGAGTTCAGCTTACTCCCCTACCCGACAAATCGAAAGTTGAATACATGCAAAATTTGGTAAATGATGCTGTTTCAAAAGGAGCAAAAATTATCAATAAAAATGGAGGTAATTTTAATTCTACTTTTTATTTTCCTACAGTTTTATTTCCTGTGAATGAAACAATGGCAATATATAACGAAGAGCAATTTGGTCCTGTGATTCCAATTATATCGTATGAAAATATTGAAACTCCAATAAATTACATTGTGAATTCGCCTTACGGTCAGCAAGCAAGTATTTTTGGAACAAACGCTAATGTTATTGCAAAACTGATAGACCCTTTGATTAATCAAGTATGCAGAATAAACATAAATAGTCAATGTCAAAGAGGTCCAGACAATTATCCTTTTTGTGGAAGAAAAAACTCGGCAGAAGGCACTCTCTCTGTTTATGACGCATTGCGAGTATTTTCAATAAGAACATTGGTAGCAACTAAAAAAACAGAACTGAATGAAGAAATAATATCAAAAATTATTCACGAACGAGAATCTAATTTTTTAAGAACAGATTATATTTTTTAAATCAATTTGTAAAACATCCTAAAAATAAATCCAATCAAAACAGAATATTTATTTAATCAGTATTCCATAGGTGTTTTGTTTTTCTATTTTCAACTGGGCGAATTTCAGGGTAGATTACATACGATAAAATAGAGTAGACAAATATAAATTACTTCTAAAATTGAAGTAATTTATTCTTGTAGCCCGTAGGGGAATCGAACCCCTGTTTCCAGGATGAAAACCTGGCGTCCTAACCCCTAGACGAACGGGCCAATTATTTTTTGGGAGTGCAAATGTATAGTAAAATTCTATTTTTGCAAAATAAATTTGTTCTTTTTAGGTTTTTTGAGGGATTTAGTCAATCTCATCGCTATCTGCTTGAAAGCGAAAACCTAATCGCTTTCCTGTTTTTATTTGCATACTTTCACTTGCAGTTTGCATATCGTTTACACTTATTTCCTTTACTGCATCAAATGGAGGCGTAAATAAATCGAAATTTAAACAATACAATATTGTGGACTCTAAAACAGATTTAATGGCTTGTTCGTCAATTACAGAGTGTACAAAATCATTGTACAAAAAACCCAACTGGCGCTTTCCTTCTACAAAATAGTGATTTTCTATGTTTATAAATATTCTTCCTATAACATATCCCAAATCATTCACTCGGTTGTATTTAAAGGAATCGTTCAGGAAATTATAAATGTTAATCATACCACAAAAAGTACGATTATGGTCATCTTTCACATAAGAGCTGCGCCATATTTGATGACTTCTATCAAATTCAAAAATATTGGTATGCATCGCAAAAATTAATAAATCTCCAGCCACACGCAATTCAAACTCAAATTCTCCTTTTTCCTTATATTCTATTGTAATTCTTTTATCAATAACATTTGCTTCTTTTTTCAAATCAGCCACCATTTGCTTCGAAATTGATTTCAAAAGCTTAAAAGCAGTCAATGTATTGGCATACACATCTTGCTTCATACTCGACTTTTCTTTGAGTGTTTTTAATATCAACTCTTTTGGCGTAGGTTTTTCCATTGTAAATTATTTTACAAATTAATAGGCTCTTGCAAATACGACTCTTTGTTTGGAAACATTTCCAGAATAAATACATTTTCCTTCTTCTTGTTTATTGTTCAAAGGAATACAACGTATTGTTGCTTTTGTTTCTTCTTTTATTTTTTGCTCTGTTTCCGGTGTTCCATCCCAATGTGCTAAAACAAATCCTGGTGTTTCTTCCAATGTTTTTTTAAACTCATCGTAAGTATTAGCAACGTATGTTTTTGTTTCGCGCATTGCCAAAGCCTTTTGAAACAAGTTATCCTGAATTTGTTGCAATAAATGTTCAATCTTATTTTCAATATCTGCTTGTTGCAAAGTTTCTTTTTCGAGTGTGTCTCTTCGGGCTACTTCCACTGTTCCATTTTCCAAATCTCTTGCTCCAATAGCAATACGCACAGGAACTCCTTTCAATTCGTATTCTGCAAATTTCCAGCCCGGTCGCTGATTATCTCTGTTATCATATTTCACAGAAATGTCTTTTGCTTCCATGGCTTTTTTCATTTTATTAGCCACTTCGTTTATTTGTGCCAACTGCTCATCGCCCTTATAAATAGGAACAATAACTACTTGAAATGGTGCTAACTTTGGAGGCAATACCAATCCTTTATCATCAGAATGAGACATTATCAATGCACCCATCAATCGCGTGGAAACTCCCCAAGATGTTGCCCAAACAAAATCTTGTTTCCCTTCTTTGTTTGCAAATTTTACATCAAATGCTTTTGCAAAATTTTGTCCTAAAAAGTGCGATGTTCCTGCCTGCAAAGCTTTTCCATCTTGCATCAATGCTTCAATACAATACGTTTCAATGGCTCCAGCAAAGCGCTCATTGGCAGTTTTTATTCCTTTGATAACAGGTACAGCCATCCATTTTTCAGCAAATTCAGCATACACATCAAGCATTTGTTCAGTTTCTGCAATTGCTTCTTCAGCAGTTGCGTGTGCGGTATGTCCTTCTTGCCAAAGAAATTCGGTAGTGCGCAAAAACAAACGAGTACGCATTTCCCATCTCACCACATTTGCCCATTGATTGATAAGCAATGGTAAATCACGATAGGATTGAATCCAACCTTTGTATGTATTCCAAATAATAGTTTCGGAAGTAGGACGAACAATAAGTTCTTCTTCAAGCTTAGCTGTTTCATCTACTACAATACTTCCATCTTCTGCTGTTTTTAAACGATAATGCGTAACCACAGCACACTCTTTTGCAAAACCATCTACATGGCTTGCTTCTTTACTAAAAAATGATTTAGGTATAAACAAAGGGAAGTAAGCATTTTGATGTCCTGTATCTTTAAACATTTTGTCCAACGCTTGTTGCATTTTTTCCCAAATAGCATACCCGTAAGGCTTTATCACCATACAACCTTTTACTGCTGAATGTTCTGCTAAATCAGCTTTTGTAACCAACTCATTGTACCATTCCGAATAATTTTCTTCTCGCGTTGATAATTCCTTGCTCATATAATTTTTTTTGTGGTATAGTATTTGTAATTTTATAATCGTTAATTGAGAAAACAAAAATAGAAAATTAAACCTTGTGTGTATTAATTTGTCAATATAAAACAAAGCATAAAAAAATCATCCCCCAATAAATAAAAAATAATTCAGATGAAAACGTACTTTAAAATTTTAGCTGTTTCGCTTTTTTTAGGAGCATCATTCAATGGCACATTGAAAGCTCAAAAGAAAGTTTATAATGATGATATTTATTATTCATCAAAAGATGCCACAGTTGAAAAAGAACAAGCGGCAAAAGAAAAAGAACAACAAAAAGCCGAAGACGAAAAACGTGCATCGGAAAATAATTATACCACTCAACAAGATAATTCTAACCAGAATAACTCAAGTGGTTCCAATGATGATTATTACCAACCATCATCTAATAATAAATCGTACACTACCACTAATAGCACTACTAACAATCATTATGATAACACACCATTTAACTATGATGATTATTATGATTACGAATATGCAACTCGTTTAAGAAGATTTCATAACAATTGTGGTTCTTATGGCTACTATGATAATTATTATACCAACTCGTATTGGTATTCAGGAAATCCATACAACTATGGTTCAAGTGTTTATTTAGGTTATAATTTTTGGGGACCAACTTATGTAATGTATAGCTACAATCCAAGCTATTATTATTATTCAAATATGGGTTGGGGATATGATCCTTACTATAATCCTTATTCATACAATCCTTATGGTTATAATTCTTACTATGGCTACGGGTATTATGGATACAGTAATTATGGATACAATAGTTATGGCTATAATGGTGGCTATAATAATGGTTATTACAACGGTTATTATGGAAACAACGGTAACGGTTATTATAACAACTATTTTAATAGCTATGATAACAGTAGCTATTATTACGGACCAAGAAAAACAACTAGTTCAAATGGTCGTACAAGTACTCAACCTACTGCTTCTTTGGGACATCGTTATGTGCAAGCTGTTGAAACCGAAACAAACAAACCATTTGAAGAAACAAAAGGAAGAACAACCAATCCTTATTTGGTAAATAATTCTAATACAGTTAGAACAAATAATTACAACAATAGAAATACAAGTGTTCCTGTAAATAATAATAGAACTCAACCTACAAACACGGAAAGAAATAATGGTAATGACAGTAGAACAAATTCTAACTATACTCCTACAGATAATAATTACAGAAATAATAATGTTCCTGTGAACACCGAAAGAACTCAACCTACAAATACAGAAAGAAATAATAACAACGAGAACAGATACACTCCTACTAATAATCAAAGGCAGGAACAAACACAGCCTCGTAATGAGCGACCAAGGAATGAAAGAGTTCAACCTCGCACAGAACAACCGAGATACGAACAACCAAAAAATAATAATTTTAGTCAACCAAATTATTCAACTCCAAGAAGCAGTTCGCCTTCTCCGAGCAATAGTTCTCCTTCACCAAGAAGAAGATAAAAAATTATCGTGTAGAAATTTCATTATTTCTACACGATAATTTTATTTAATTTCTAATTAAATATTCGTAACCATGAAAAAACAAATCATATACGTAGGATTGCTATGTGCAATTTCTGCAACTGCACAAAACGATATTGATGCAATGCGTTATTCGCAACTTACATTTGGAGGCACAGCTCGATTTGCTTCTATGGCTGGTTCTATGGGAGCGTTGGGTGGCGATATTTCCTCATTAAGTTTCAATCCTGCTGGAATTGGGATTTATAGAAAAACGGAACTTTCTATCACACCATCAATTTTCGGGCAACGCACTTCATCAACCTATAATGATGTAAATGCAAGTGATGGAAAATTAAATTTTAATCTTGGAAATATAGGATTGGTAGCTACTTTCAAAATGAAGGAAGAAAACACATCGGGTTGGAAATCATTAAACTTTGGGTTGGGTTATAATAAAACTAATAATTTCAATAATAGAATTGACATACAAGGTTACAACAAAAAAAGTTCATTACTCGATACTTATATTAACGATGCGAACAATGGAAATTTTGATGAATTTTCAACCAATTTGGCTTACAAATGTTGGTTAATAAATCCAATACTTGGAGATAGTACACATTACAATCATGTAATTAAAAATTATGGAGAATATCAACAAAAAACAGTAACATCAAGTGGCGGAATGGGTGAAACTGATTTGAGTTTTGGAGGAAATTATAAAGATAAATTATTCATTGGAGCTTCAATAGGTTTTGTAAATGCTAAATACATTGAAGATGCTGTTTATAAAGAAACGGATGAAAAAGACAGTATCAAGGATTTTAAATCATTTACGTATGAGCAAAATTTAACTTCAAAAGGAAATGGAATTAATTTTAAAGTTGGTGTAATTGTAAAACCAACCGATTGGTTTCGTTTAGGAATAGCAGTGCACACACCAACAGCAATAAGCTTCCACGATGATTATTCAAGTTCCATGAAATCGGATTTGGAAAATGGAAATACCTATGATAATTCATCACCTCAAGGAAGTTTTGATTATACCGTAACAACTCCTTTTAGAACAATTGGTAGTTTAGGATTTGTAATAAATAAAATTGGATTATTAAATGTTGAATATGAATATGTGGATTATAGCACAGCGAGTTTAAGCTCTTCGCCAAATGTTTTTTCAGATGTAAATAAAACTATTGAAAATAAATACACTGCCACAGGAAATTTAAGAATTGGTGGCGAAGTTCGCCTCGATCCAATTGCATTTCGTTTGGGTTATGCTTTATATGGAAGTCCGTTTGCAAAAAATGAAAACAACACTGCCTCAAGAACAAGCTATACTGCTGGTGTAGGTTTCAGACAAAATAATTACAATATCGATTTTGCTTATGTGCTTACTAAATATTCTCAATCTAATTATTTGTATGATCCATCAATTGTAAACGCTTCAAAAAGTGATTATAGTGCTTCTTGTTTTCTGTTAACTTTTGCTGTTAGATTTTAATACTTATTACAAACGCCAATTATTTTATTGCTAACAAAAAAAAGGGTTAAACTTTCGTTTAACCCTTTTTTTTTTTGTTAGTTCATCAAATTACGATTAGAAATGAAACAAATCGTGTTCAAAAATAAATATATCATTCTTAACTCTTTCTGCTTCTAATAAAGCATTCAATCCAATTGTATAATCTAATATTACCCTATTATAAACATTTGTTTCTTTGAAAACATAGCTTGAAAACATACGTTTCCAAAAAATGTCGTCCAAAGTTCTACGTTCCGCATCATTGTGTCGCATGTAAACTTCTTGATTTGCAAATATAGGTCTTGCTTCTGGAAAATAAATCCAAAACAAAGGTTTGTCTCCTCCAACAGCCTCACCTGTTTCTGATAGTTTTGCAGTTAAAACCTGCAAACCAATAATGCGCACATCTAATACAGAACGCTGTTTATCAAAAAACCAATCTTCCTTTAATTGATATTTAGTGATTTTATCAGAAGTAATATCCTTTCTAATTGGAGCAGCGATATATGTTCCTGGGTTGTTAATATCTTCAGACTGATTTGTTGAATCCCAAGCAGACAATAGCTTTTCAACTTCACTCTTTGTCATATCCAACATAAACTCATCATCTCCTGCATTAAAACACAATATTGTACCGTTATTCAATGCGGCATCTTTTATCACATCAAACAAACTTTTTCTGTCCAATATTTTTTCCGTTGGATAATACAAGGGCTGGTTTATTTTTTCACGCAAATCAATCATACGCCATACCCTTTTACTCCACATAACATCTGCTTCACGCAAAGTTGGATAGTGAATATAGGTTCTCGTGCGACTATTTTCCTTTGTATAAACACCATCAGGATATTTAGGTTGTTTTATTACTCCTTCTTGAGCAACCAAATTAATTTTCAATATAGCGAAAATTAATACAAAAAGAATAGTTTTTAAATTTTTCATGTGAATTGATTTTAAATAAACCTTATCTAACTTTTATATTGCAACCAGCTATTTTTCTATCTCCATCTGGTGCTTTACAATGAACCTGCTCAATCAAAACTTTAGAACCTTTTTTAGCTTTTTCTAACATTGATCTCATTGCTGGTGTTAATGCAGGACCGTTAGATTTCTCTTCTAACCAAAGACCATTGAGATTCATTGACAAAACCCAAGATGTTACTGGAAATTGTAAATCAAATGCAAAATTGTCTAATTTAGCAAAACAACCACCTGTAGCTAAAAGAGCATTTTTATCCGCACTTCCATCACCAATCACATTACAAAAAGATGCTGCAGGATCTGGAATTCTTTTTACACGGAAAGGAACTGGAGGTCCAGCTGATTTTTGTCCTTTTTTATCCTTTTTAGTAACATTTACCATTATCATTCCTTTAGCATCGCCAGATTTCACATTAACTTCATAATGTCCTTCCCCTTTATTAACAATCGTTCCATTTCCACCGCTAAATGTTGCATTCACATCTTTAGGAGCAGTACCAGCAACTGAAATATCTACTGGATTAGGAACTCCAATGTAAAACACATTCATTTTTGTTGGAGAAACAGCCATTGCTGGTTTAGCAACAGTATATTTCGCACTAAATGGATACGGTTTAATAGAACCATCTGGTGCCTTTACATTAATAACACCACTATATTCTTGGTCACCTTCTGCACCAGTATGTACAACATATTTACCAACACCAGAAGTAACAGGAACTATAGTTCCTTCACCTTTTAATTTTGGATGTTTTGCATCAGATGTGTCCACCGCACCAATCAAAATTTGCGGATCTTGTGTTGAACTGTGCGCAGAAACAAATATATCAGCGGTGTATTCTTCACCGGCAGTAATATAGTTTGCATTTGCAACAACTTTTGCCTCAACTGCATCGAAAGAAAAATCTTCGGATGAAATTGATTTTAACAATAAACCAACAACATCACTTTCTGCATTTTTTATGTCATTTTTTATTCCAGCAAAAATACACATATCTGCCGCCATTGTTGTATGGTCGAAATTGTTAAATTCCCAATGAACCACTTTTTCGTCAGCTTGCGAATAAACATCACCAGTATTTAATCCTAACTTAATGTTTTTCGATTCTTTTTCATAGTTAGCAGCTTGTTCTGGTCTTAAAGCTTGAGGTGTTTTTAAAATATCCACCTTAAATTTCTCAATCGCTTCTTTTAACTTAATTGAAGGCGTTTCAGGACTCGGCTCTTCGGGATTATCGCCTAACATGTAATGTGTAGGGATATCATAATTATCCTTACTATCTAAATTCACTAATTTAAAAGTATCAGCAACCTCTTTTGTAGGAAGTTTTTGTACTTGCATATACAATTCTGCTCTAATATCATCAACCATTTTACAAAGCTCTTGGGATTTTGCTTTCACTTCCATTGCTTTTTTATAAAAGGGTTCTGTTTTAGCTTTGTTATCTTTCATCGCATTTTCAAACTTTGAATATAAAATACCATTTTTTCCATCAAAATTAGTATTTGTAGTATTCAAACCATTTTCTACGATAACGAAGGCATTCAGAATTTCTTTGGATACGTTAAGCGCCAATAGTGCTGTTAACACAAGGTACATCATACCAATCATCTTCTGCCTTGGAGTTTCTTTACCACCTGACATAGTTATATCTTATTTTTTATAATTAATACTTAAAAATTAACCGTCTCTTTTTAAGATAAAAGAAAAAAATTATCTAAAAAAGAAAAAAATAATAGGGAAAACCCTATTATTTTCTCATTGCGGTAAGCATGTTACCGTAAATTGTGTTCAACGATTCTAAATTAGAAGAAAGTTGACCAATTTGTTCTTTGTAACGTTTCGTATCATCTACCGAATCGTTTAAGTTTTTCATCAAATCACTTAATCCTTCATAGAATTTAGATGTAGCTTTTAGATGCTCATTAGAACCTTGCAATTGCAACTCATAAGAAGCATTTAAAGCAGATAAGTTTTTAGAAACCTTAACAATTTGTTCACCTAGAGAAGCGCTATCATCTGAACTTACAGATAATCCTAACAATGATTCAGAAGCTTTAGAATAAGAATCTGAAAGAGTTGAAACATTTTTAGTTGCCGATTTTACACTAGAAACATAATCATTTGTAGCTACAGAAGCATCGGTAATATTATTCAATTTACCAGCTTGATCGCTCAAACTACGCATTCCTTCACCCAAACTTGCTATCAATTCAGGACCAATTTTAGCATCTTCTAGCATATTGTCTAATTGTTCTGTAATTGTTCCTTTGTCTTCCTCTAATTCTTTGTTTTCATCTTCATCACCATGCATCCCAGCCAATTCAGGATAAACTAAACTCCAATCCACCTCTTCGTGTGGTGGTTCAAATGCCGAGAAAAAGAAGATTACTGCCTCTGTAGATAATCCAACAACAAGCATTGGACCTGCACCTGGCCAGTGCATAATTTTAAACATCGCACCAATGATTACGATTGCCGCACCAAATCCATACAATTTGGCCATGAAATTTTTCCATTTTTTACCACCCATGATTAAAAAAATTTAAAGATTAATAATTAATTGTTATTTATTGTTTAGATTAAAAGATTACACATTAATATTTAAAATCCGCCAGCTCCTTCTGAATCGCCTTTTGCTCGTCCTAAATAAGTTTGAACACAACGAAATCCTACATAGCATTTAGCTGTGTCTTGATATTCGTAAGTTCTTGTACTTGTTTGCAAGTAATAACCAATATCTTTCCAAGAACCTCCTCTGATTACTTTTCTTTTCAATACGTTTGCTTCATTATCTTGAGCTTCGTAAACATAATCGGGGTTTAAATCGTGAGAAAAATCGTATGCTGATTCATCAAAAGCATTGCTTGTCCACTCTGCTGCATTACCCGCCATACAATACAAACCATAATCATTCGGATTATACGACATAATTTTTACAGTATGAAAACCTCCATCATCAATATAGCTTCCACGCATTGGTTTAAAGTTACCCAAAAAGCATCCTAAAGCATTTCTGATATAAGGACCTCCCCACGGGTATGGACTTAAAGAATTTCCACCACGTGCAGCATATTCCCATTCCGATTCTGTTGGTAAACGGAAATCATTAACATAAGATTGCTCCATACCTAATAGCCAATTGTTGAATAATTGTGTTCTCCAAATACAAAAAGCACGAGCTTGTTTCCAAGATACACCAACTACTGGATAATCATCATAGGCTACATGCCAAAAATACATATTCGTCATTGGTTCGTTGAAAGCGTATGTAAAATCATGAACCCAAGCTAACGTATCGGGATACACATTTATAATATCTTTTACAATAAATACACTTCTATCTTTATCTTTTCTTTCACGTGTGCTGTAGTTTCCACTTCCATCCGAAACAGCATCTTTCACATCGTAATGACCCAATGTTTTATTATCGCCAACGCTTGTATTTTGGTATCCATTAATAAAATCTAATCCAGTTTTTTCATCAGGTGATTTTGAAGGTTTGAAACGATTAGATTTTTGCGCTGCTAAACGTAAATTAATCCAATAATATTCAAAATTTAATTTACGAGTATCTATTTCTCTTCTTTTATAGAAACGTTCTTCTGGAGGAAGATACATAAATTCTAAAACCTCTCTTACGTCCTGTTCATCGTAAGCAATGTGTTCATCAAAGTTAACCAATGCAGGCTCAATCGGTTGCTCATAGTCATCAGTTTCTATTCCATGTTCTGCTCTTCCATCTTCAAATAAAGCACGATGAGCAATTGAATCTTTTACCCAATATACAAATTGGCGATACTCGTTATTAGAAATTTCTGTTTGGTCAATATAAAATGCTTGAACAGAAACTGTTTTTGATTTTGTTGTATGTGCATAAGGAGCATCCTCATCACTTGGACCCATATTATAACTTCCCATAGGAAGGTACAACATACCAAATGGATCAATATCGAACCATTCAGCGCGTGGATGAACACCAACTAAATCACCAGAAGTTTTTGTACAACTTGTAAATAGTAAAACAACTAGCGAAAATAACAAGAATAATTTTTTCATTTTTTTTATTTTTAATTTAATTCTCTATTGTTTTTTGAAAAGAGAATTGAATAACTTAAACGGTAATTTTTAATTAAGGTTACAGTTTTTATAAAAATCTTACATTTTGATGAGACTGACGTTTATCAGGCTTAACAAATTTATGGCAATATCCTAACATTATTTCGTGCGTTCCATTGCTGTATGTTTTAATGTTAGATGTGGTCATATCATATGAATAACCAAATTTAAAACCATGATATTCTATACCTACAATTCCTACAATTGCATCAGATAAACGATAAGATGCTCCTATAAATATCATTTTTTGCCACTTTGCCAATAAATTAATATCTAATTGAGTAGATGAAGCATCTGATTTAGTCAAAATAGATGGAGTTAAATCAAATGAACTTCCTATTTGAAAACGATAACCTGCCATAACATAATAGTGACGAGCTACTGTATAAGAATAATCCCAAAGGTTAGTAGAAGAAACTCCACTTGCCGACATTTTTTGTTCTGGTAAATGTAAAGAAGATAAACCTACATATAATTTATCATCAGTTGATTTATAATACAAACCAAAACCTAAATCATAAGTTGTAGTTGATGCGCCAGACCAAGGAATAGAACCATCTGTTCCTCCACCTGTATTAGTAGTAGTTCCATCAGGTGCAATAAAATTACCAGAATATGATTTTTGAATCATTCCTGCATCTAATCCTATACCTAATATTCCAGCACCACCTAAATTCAAATGGTAGGAGTAAGCTAATTTAGCTTTCAGATTTTTTTCAAAACCTAATTGATCTTGATCAACAGTGATACCAATACCACCTCCCAAAATTTTTCCATAGTCAACACTTAACAGACCAGTTTTTGGTGCGCCAGTAAAATTTGACCATTGTTGACGATACAACAAAGTTGCACAAAGTGCTTGGTTGGTTCCTGCATAACCAGGATTGATTGCCAAACGGTTAAACATATTCATACTGTATTGTGCATCTTGCTGAGCAAATGAAGCAAATCCAGTTATGGATAAAGCAATGATAGTAAGGGTTTTTTTCATGTTTTACTTGTTATAAAATGAACAATCAAATGTTTGTTTTATTCCTATTAAGGTCGCTAAATTAAATATTTAGTTTATAAAAACAAATTTTTTTATCATTTTATTATTTAAAAGATTTTGGAAGAAAGGAATAATTATCCTAATTTTTGAAATGTAAGCCACCATTTATCTGGCATTTCATCACGACAGGCTGTCTCGTAATCGCTGTAAGAACAAGGAACCATGTGATGACGCTCAAATTTTATTTGGTGATTTATTGGATAAGGAACATCCATCCACCAACGATCGCTTTTATTGCTTTTGTAAAAAATTATTTCGTGGTCGTGGTCTTTTATAGAAACCCTATATTTTGTGTATTCCGATTTTTCAACAATTGGATAATCTTTTTTGCGATTATAAAATCCATCAATAAAATACCAAATCATTTGTGCTACAAGGTGTGCAGTTTGTTTATTATTATCAAATGCTGGATTGATTTCGTAAAAACCAATAGATGTTAGCTTATCACTCATTCCTGCATAGCGCGTAATTTGACAAGCTTCTTCACCATAAAAACCATTTGGTGATGCGTTGCCATTGCCTGGCGCATCACATTGGCGAATTGCTGAAATATCAAAACTTACTACATCTGCATTGCGAACAATGGGTTCAACATCTTCCATGTTTTTTCTCAACACACCTAAACGATGTGCATCGAAATATAATTTGTTCATCAATTCAATTGAATTTTGATCAACGAAATAGCTTTGATAGCCAACATTGCTATAGTTAAAAAGAATGTTGGGTTTATGTAAAATTATTTTACTTAAATAACTTTGAGAATTCAAATCAGCATCGCCATCGCCAATATCAAAAGCAGAATCAACGGCAACAATATTTATTGTTTGTTCCATTTTTTGATAGGCTAAATAATTGCAATACGTTAAATCTTGTCCGCCACCAATAATAATGGGAATAATATTTTTTTTGAGTAATTGAGAAATTACATCCGTAATTGCAAAGTAACTATCTTCAATTGTGTTTCCTTTTTTGATGTTTCCTAAATCAACAATTTTTGAATTGTAATTTCCTTGAAATAGTTTGTATAAATTTTCGCGAACATAATCTGCTGCCAAGCCACAACCTTCATTGTTCAAGGCTTTTCGGTCTTCTTCAATTCCAATAATTGCTAAATGAATATTTTCTAATTCAGGAAAATTTTCTCCTTTTGAAAATTTTTTTATAATTTTTCCATACGCTGTTTCAGCATAGGATTTGCTCCCATTAAAATCTGCAACATCTATTGGCGTAAAAAATTCTTGCATCGTTTATTTTAATGTTGAAATTCTATTTTTTCTTTACAGCTTTTTTTGCTGATTTCTTTGCTGCTTTTTTAGGAGCGGCTTTCTTGAATGGAGTAGCTTTTGTTGCAACTTTTTTCTTGAAACGACCACCTTTACTTGCATTTTTAGGGTCTGCTGCTATATCCAAACAATCTTTTAATGTTAGAGAATGTGCGTCTGTTCCTTTTGGCAATTTGTAATTGCTACCATCTACTACCAAATATGGTCCGAAACGACCATTTAAAACTTGTACACTTTCATTCTCTGGAAATGTTTTAATGTATTTATCTATATCGGCTTGACGCTTTGCAAGTATTAATTCTACACAACGATCAGCGGTTACAGTCATTGGGTCATCTTCTTTTTTCAACGAAATAAATTTACTATTGTGCTGAATGTATGGACCAAAGCGACCTATAGCAACTTTCATTTCTTTGCCTTCAAATTCACCAGCAACACGAGGCAATTTGAATAAATCCATTGCTTCTTCAAACGTGATTGTTTCTAATCGTTGATCTTTTCTCAAACCAGCAAATCGTGGTTTATTATTTTCATCATTACCTTCGCCAAGCTGTGCCATTGGTCCAAAACGCCCAATACGCACATACACATTTTTTCCTGTTACCGTATCAACACCCAATAATCGTTCGCCACTTGCACGGTCAGAATTTTCGGATGTATTTTCAACACTTTTGTGAAATGGCTTGTAAAAATCAGCCAACATTTTTGTCCAATTAATTTTTCCTTCTGCAATTTCATCAAACTCCTCTTCTACTTTTGCTGTAAAATTAAAATCCAAAATTTGAGGAAATTCTTTTAGTAAAAAATCATTCACAACCATTCCAATATCTGTTGGAAACATTTTATTTTTTTCTGCTCCTGTTCCTTCTGTTTTTATTTCTTCATCTATTTTATTTGCTTTCAAAGTAATTACATTAAAATTACGTTGAACTCCTTCTCTATCTTCTTTTGCAACATATCCACGTTTTTGAACTGTAGATATTGTTGGTGCATAAGTAGATGGACGACCAATGCCAAGCTCTTCTAACTTTTTTACCAAACTTGCTTCGGTGTATCTTGCTGGATGATGAGTAAAACGCTGTGTTGCCGAAATTTCATTCATTCCTAAATTTTCTCCAACTTTCATTGGAGGCAACATTCCTTCTTGGTTTTCTTCATCTTCATCATCTGTTCCTTCTAAATAAATTTTTAAGAAACCATCAAATTTTAATACTTCACCTTGTGCAACAAATTTTTCCGTTGCAGTTGAAACACTTATCACAGCAGTAGTTTTTTCTAATTCCGCATCACTCATTTGCGAAGAAATAGTACGTTTCCAAATCAAGTCATACAAACGCTTATCTGCCGAATCACCATCTATTGTTTGGTTTTCGATGTATGTTGGACGAATTGCCTCATGCGCTTCTTGCGCTCCTTTTGATTTAGTTTTGTATTGGCGAATGTTTAAATAGTTTGCACCGTAATTTCCTGTGATTGCTTCCTTTGCTTGATTAATAGCTGTATCCGAAAGATTCACAGAATCGGTTCTCATATAAGTAATCTTTCCACTTTCGTATAATCGTTGAGCAACCACCATTGTTTGAGCAACCGAAAAACCTAATTTACGAGAAGCTTCTTGTTGCAATGTTGATGTTGTGAAAGGTGCTGAAGGAGATTTTTTTGTTGGTTTAGTTTCAACTGTATCAATAGTAAAATTAGCTGTTTCACATTTTTTCAAAAATGCTTTTGCTTCTTCGTGTGTTGCAAATTTTTTATTCAATTCAGCTTTTACTGTTGCATTTCCTGAAACAAAATTGGCTACTACTTTATAGTTAGAAACACTTTTAAAATTCATTATTTCGCGTTCGCGCTCCACAATCAAACGAACTGCAACCGACTGCACACGCCCAGCAGACAATGAAGGACGAATTTTTTTCCAAAGTATTGGCGACAATTCAAAACCAACTAATCTATCCAAAATTCTACGCGCTTGTTGTGCATCCACCAAATGTTTATCAATAGTGCGTGGATTTGCAATTGCATTTTTTATAGCTGGTTTTGTAATTTCATGAAAAACAATTCGTTTGGTATTTTTTTCGGTTAGCCCCAACGCTTCATACAAATGCCAAGAAATAGCCTCTCCTTCTCTATCCTCATCCGTTGCTAACCAAATCATATCTGCTTTTTTTGCCAACGATTTTAATTCGTTTACCACCTTTGTTTTATCAGCCGATATTTCATAATTAGGTGTGAAATTGTTTTCTATATCCACTCCAAAACCTTTTTTTGCAAGGTCGCGAACGTGTCCAAAACTAGACTTCACAGTATATCCTTCGCCTAAAAATCCTTCAATGGTTTTTGCCTTTGCAGGTGACTCAACTATCACTAAATTTTTACTCATTGTGTTTTGTTTTAATTTGATTTTTTCAGAAAAACAAACTTTGATTTTTAAAGAATTGTTTTTAAAAAATTGTTGCAAAGAAAACAAATCAAAATTGAATTATGCAAATTTATTTTTTTTAGCCATTTTAAAAACAGGCTGAAAATA
>JAYTXX010000077.1:0-16160 GCA_043742725.1 Bacteroidota bacterium
TTATTAACATATTGAGCTTTATTTGTTATATTTGTGAGCTACAAATAAGTTATCATGACTAAAAAATTTCAAAATAATCAGCATATAATACTTGGTTACATCAAAGAAAATCCTTTGTTATCATCCAAAGAGATTCACGATGGGCTAAAAATTGAAATAGGGTATGCAACTTTAAAAAGAGTTTTACAAAATTTAATTTCCAATAAATTCATTATTACCTCTGGCAAAGGCAAAGGAACAAAATACCAATTAAGTAAAGTTTATGAGTTACTTCAACCAATTGAGACCGATGATTATTTTAAAAAAGAAATTGATGATCGGAAAATAAAAAACAGATTTAATCACACATTAATTTCCGAACTTTTGGCTTCTGTTGTTATTTTTACCGAAGATGAATTAAATCATTTAACAAAGTTGCAAAAAACATACAAGAAAAATATTGCCAAACTAAACACGACAGAATATAAAAAAGAATTGGAAAGATTAGCAATTGACTTAAGCTGGAAGTCCTCGCAAATAGAAGGAAACACCTATTCACTTTTAGAAACAGAACGCTTATTAAAAGAAAAAGAAACTGCAAAAGGAAAAACAAAAGATGAAGCATTGATGCTTTTAAATCATAAAGATGCACTGGATTTTATAATTGCTAAACCATCTTATATAAATCCGTTAAATCTTGCAAAAATTGAAAGCATTCATAGTATTTTAATGAAAGGATTGGGTGTTGCTCGCAATATAAGAAAACGAAGTGTTGGCATTTCGGGAACAAATTACAAACCCTTGGATAATGAGCATCAAATTAGAGAAGCGTTGGAGGATATGTGTAAATTGATTAACAAACAAAAAAATGTTTTTGAAAAGGCATTTCTTGTTTTATTGCTAATTTCATACATACAAGCGTTTTCAGATGGAAACAAGCGAACAGCCAGAATTATTAGCAATGCTTTGCTTATTAAAAATAATTATTGTCCTATTTCTTTTCGTACAATTGATTCAATTGAATACAAAAAAGCAATGTTGATTTTTTATGAACAAAATAATATTAGTGCATTTAAAAAAATATTTATAAATCAATTTGAATTTGCAGTAAAGACTTATTTTTAATTTTCGCAGATGCAACGCATAGCATTACTTTCTGACACACATAATTATTTAGAACCAAAAATTTTTAAATACCTTGAAACCTGCCACCAAATTTGGCATGCAGGCGATATTGGAACAATTGCTATTTCCGATGAGCTTGCTAAAATAAAACCACTCATAGCTGTTTATGGCAATATTGATGGGGCTGATGTAAGAACAATTCATCCCAAAAACCAACAATTTATGTGTGAAAATGTTTCTGTTTTTATGACACATATTGGTGGTTATCCCGATAGATATTCTTCTGACGCACTTTCTATTATAAAGCAAAATCGACCACAATTATTCATTTGCGGACATTCGCATATTTTAAAAGTAATGTTTGATAAAAAATATAACTTGCTACACATCAATCCTGGTGCTGCTGGAATACACGGTTTTCATAATGTAAAAACAATGGTTCGTTTTACAATTGATAAAGACAAAATAAAAGATTTAGAAATTATTGAACTTGGAAAAAGAGCTTAATTTATTTTAAATAAAAATTTGCATATCAAATATTCTTTGTATTATTGCAATGCGATTCCGCAGTTATTTTATTTCATATAACAAATTACAATCGAATTTTTTACTGATTATCAAATAAAAAACCTAAATTAATTTATACCATTATCTCAAATCTAATCAATCACTCGAATTGATTTATTAACCAAACAAAAAAACTATGTACGACATTATCGAATTAAACAACAAACTTGTTGGAGAATTAAAAGACATTGCTAAAAGCCTAAACATTCCAAAGTACGAAGCTTTAAAGAAACAAGAACTTATTTACAAAATTCTTGACCAACAAGCTATAAATCCAATTTCGGCTGAACAAAAAACTACACCCACAACAAGTGAAGAACCAAAAGTACTTCGCCCCAGAAAACCAAGACCAGAGCCAACTCATCAGGATGATTTTTCGGCAGCAAGAAAAGCAGAGCAAGAAGAACGTGAAAACAATAACTTTCACAACACAACTCCTGAAGAAGAAACACCAGTTGTAAATACTACTGAAACACATCCAAACGAAAACTTTGTGCAAACTACTTCCGAAAGCAATTCGGAAATTTCTTCAGAAAACACAAACCAAAATACTGACGACAACTCGAATGAACACAAAGAACATTCGCAACATACGGAACATTCGGAGCAAATAGAAAATCAAAACCAAAATCAGAATCAAAATCGCAATAGATTTAATAACCCACGCCCACAAGAACTTTATAATTTTGATGGAATTGTAACAAGCGAAGGTGTTTTGGAAACAATGCCAGATGGTTATGGTTTTTTACGCTCATCGGATTATAACTATTTGAATTCGCCCGATGATATTTATGTATCACAATCACAAATAAAATTATTTGGATTAAAAACAGGAGATACTGTTACAGGAAGTATTCGTCCACCAAAAGAAGGAGAAAAATATTTTCCATTAATTAAAGTAGAAAAAATAAATGGTCGCGACCCATCGTATGTGAGAGATAGAGTTCCATTTGAATATTTAACGCCACTTTTTCCTTACGAAAAATTCAAACTGACAGGACATGCACAATCAAATATGAGTGCACGTATTTTTGATTTGGTAACTCCAATTGGAAAAGGACAACGTGCATTAATTGTTGCTCAACCAAAAACTGGTAAAACAGTTTTATTGAAAGATATTGCAAATGCAATTGCAGCAAATCATCCCGAAACATATTTAATTATTTTGTTGATTGATGAACGTCCAGAAGAGGTTACAGATATGGCTCGTAGCGTAAAAGCAGAAGTAATTGCATCTACATTTGATGAACCAGCAGATAGACATGTGAAAATTGCAAACATTGTTTTGGAAAAAGCAAAACGTATGGTTGAATGTGGACACGATGTGTGTATTTTGTTAGATTCAATCACTCGTTTGGCTCGTGCTTACAACACCGTACAACCAGCATCAGGAAAGGTGTTGAGTGGTGGTGTTGATGCAAATGCGTTGCACAAACCAAAACGCTTTTTTGGTTCGGCACGAAAAATTGAAAATGGCGGTTCACTTACCATTATTGCAACTGCACTTACCGAAACAGGTTCAAAAATGGATGAAGTTATTTTTGAAGAATTTAAAGGAACAGGAAATTCGGAAATTCAATTGGATAGAAAAATTGCAAACAAACGTGTTTACCCTGCAATTGATATTGTTGCATCAAGCACACGTAGAGATGATTTGTTGGTGGACAAAGAAACACAACAACGTGTTTGGATTTTGCGCAAACATTTATCGGATATGAATCCGGTGGAAGCAATGGAATTTTTAAGAGATAGAATGAAAAACACTCAAACAAACGAAGAGTTTTTAATTTCAATGAACGGATAGTTTTATGAAAAAAATAAATTTAAGTATTGCATTTGGCATTATTGCAGGAATAATTATTTCACTTGCTTGGTATGCTTTTGCAAAATCAACGGGCTTTTATACTCTCGATATTTATACTTACAAATTTTATACTGCAACATTATTATTATTGTTTGGTATTTTTTTATCTATATATATTGAACGAAAACGTCAAGGAGGATTCATTGAATTCAAAATTGCTCTAAAATCTGGTTTGCTATTTACCATTATCTTCAGTTTGATTTTTAGTATTTACAATTATTTATATCATAAATTTATTGCTACCGATGCAATTGATTTTTTTGTAAGCGAAGAAAGAAAAGCTTGGTTAATTCATAACAGAAAATTAGAGGAGGTTAATAAATATCTTATTGAATATTATATCCCAAGTTTTGGAGCATTCCATACATTCATGACTTCATTAATATGGGGGGTATTACTTTCTTTGTTAGCCTCTGCCATTTTTCAGAAAAAAAAAACAACTCCATTTAGTGCAAATTAATTTTTGCAATTTTAAAAACGAATGAAGACGAAAAAAATATATTTTTATTTTTTTATTATTCTTTGTTCGCTTTTATTTTTTGGCTATTACAGAGATTTTGTTTTCAAACAAATAAATGCCTTAATCAGTTCAAAAACAACACATACAGATTATACAATTACTGCCTCATTACGTTTTATAGAGCAGTTTAAAACTTCCACATTGATAAATATAAAATGGCTACTTACTCTTTTATTTAGTTTCATTTATTTAGTCATTACCTTTATTTCTATCAAATTAATTTTCAATAATAACAAAAATCTTAACCGAATAAGTATTGTTGCATACATAATGATTATAATACTTTCAGCTATTTTCATTGCATTAGGATTTTTGTTTTCGGGAGCTTCGGCAAAGATGTACGAATTTGCTCGCTATTTAATGGGAATGCTACAATCGCCACTCATTTTAATGATATTAATTCCCGCATTCAAACTCGCTGAAAAGGAAAACGTAAAAAAAGGAATTGATAAATAAAGTAGCAATTCACACTATTTTTTTACATTTGTAACACAACAAAAAAAGCAACATTCAACAATAAAATAATCTATGAAAATGAAAAAAGATACAGCCATTTTTAAACTAATTGCCGAAGAAAAAAAACGCCAAACCGTTGGTATAGAACTTATCGCTTCCGAAAATTATGTAAGCGAACAAGTAATGAAAGCAATGGGTTCGGTGCTTACAAATAAATATGCAGAAGGACTTCCAGCGAAACGATATTATGGTGGTTGCGAAGTAGTTGATAAAGTAGAGCAATTGGCAATTGACAGAGCAAAACAATTGTTCAATGCGGAATGGGTAAACGTGCAACCACATTCTGGAGCACAAGCAAATGCAGCAGTAATGTTAGGCGTTTTAAAACCTGGTGATAAAATTTTAGGATTTGATTTATCTCACGGAGGACATCTTACACATGGTTCACCAGTAAATTTTTCAGGAAAATTATATGTTCCATTTTTTTATGGAGTAGATGAAAAAACAGGTCGTGTTAATATGAAAAAGGTTGAAGAAGTAGCCATGCGCGAAAAACCAAAATTAATTATTTGTGGTGCTTCATCTTATTCTCGCGATTGGGATTATAAAACATTTCGCAAAATAGCTGATAAAGTTGGTGCATTGTTGATGGCTGATATCTCACATCCATCGGGCTTAATAGCAAGAGGTTTATTAAATGACCCATTGCCATACTGCCACATTGTTACTACTACTACTCACAAAACATTGCGTGGACCACGCGGTGGAATGATTATGATGGGCAAAGATTTTCCAAATCCTTTTGGAGAAAAAACATTGAAAGGCGAAATTAAAATGATGTCGCAAGTATTAGATGGTGCTGTATTCCCAGGCACACAAGGCGGACCACTTGAACATGTGATTGCTGCAAAAGCAGTTGCATTTGGCGAAGCATTGGAAGATGATTACATGAAATACTGCATACAAGTAATGAAAAATGCAAAAATAATGGCGCAATGTTTTGTAGATAAAGGTTACAAAGTAATTTCGGGAGGAACCGATAACCATTGTATGTTGATTGATTTGCGTTCAAAAAACATTTCAGGAAAATTAGCTGAAAATACATTAGTAAAAGCTGATATTACAGTGAATAAAAATATGGTTCCGTTTGATGACAAATCTCCATTTGTTACTTCAGGTATTCGTGTTGGCACTTCAGCTATTACAACTCGTGGATTAAAAGAAAAACAAATTCCTAAAATTGTGAATTTGATTGATAAAGTGTTGATGAATCACGATAATGAAAAAGTTATTGAAGCTGTGAAAAAAGAAGTGAACACAATGATGAAATCATTGCCATTGTTTGCTTAAAAGAATAATTTTATGAAAAAACTCCATACGAATCGTGTGGAGTTTTTTGTTTTCAGCACTATTTATTAGGAGCAATTATTCATCTAAATTTTTCTGAATATCTGACAAAACAACCTTTGCTAAAGCAGTCGCAATTTTCTGAAATTTCTTTTCATCATTTTTTTTATGATAAAATATTTTAAAGGATTGATTTTCTTCTTTTTTACCTTCATCAATAGTAAATACAAAATCATACGGTTGAAAAGTAATCTGAAAGTCAACTACAACATTAAAAAATTTATTTTCTGTTTTAATAAATTCAATAAAATTAAAGCTAAACAAATGGATACAGATATGAGAATGAGAAATCAATTCGTTAATCACACTTTTAAGTAATTCATTAGAATTCATATAAGCTAAGTCAAGATAAGTTTGACCATTATTTCTAATTAAAGTATAGTTCATCGACTTTTTATTAAACAGTTCATCAAACTGGTTTAATTTCGAGAAAATTGAATTAAATAGTGGAACGATAGAATCCGTTGCAATTTCTTTGGCAGTATCTTTAGCAAAAATAATTTTATGAACCTCCTGTTTTAGTCGTGCTTTCAATAAACCAATCTCTTTATCCACATCATCCACATCCTGAATATCTTCACCTCTTGCACCTTTTAAAAATAAATTTTCAGAATGAATCAATTGTTCACCTATATATGAGTAAAAAGCATCCATATTTCCACCATCTGCCATTTGAAGGTTTTTGAAATAATTTATTTTATCAGACGTTTTAATTATAACAGGAGGAAATTCAAATCGCATCAAAATTAAATTCATTAATATTCTTGCCATTCTTCCATTTCCATCATCAAAAGGATGGATGCTCACAAAGCGATAATGAAATTCAGATGCTATAATAAGTGGATGAAGTTTATTTTCTTCAACTGATTTTTGATACCAATCCATCAAATCATTCATTTTTGCTGGAGTTTCTTCTGGTGAAGCAAAATAAAAAATTTCGCCAGTTGCAGTTTTAACATGGTTTGGCATTTTTTTATACTGTCCTATTTCAACTTTTTTAGTTGTAATTTTTCCATCATTAGTAATTGCAGATTTTTCATACGGTTCGTGCAAAATAATTTCATGCATTTCTCTAATAAAAGTTTCAGTAAGAGGCCTTTTTTGTTTCACAATATCATCAAGCAATAAAATAGCATCATTATGTCCTTTAATATCAAGATGGTCTTTTAAAGGTTTTCCTTCTGCAGTTATTCCGTGAAGTAAAAAAGATTTTGTTTCTCCAAAAGTAAGACTATTACCTTCTATATTATTGGAATGATAATTCCAGTCGAGCCTAAATTTTTGCCAAATTTTATTTTCGGTTTCAGGGTTGATTGGTCTTAAAGAATTTATTTCTTTTTTTAAAGCGTCTACTCTTTCGATAACTTCAATTAAATTCATTTCTGTATTATTTTAATTGTTTATTTTCTCATAGCAAACTTAAACATTTTTCATTATACAAATTATAACAAAGCGGACTGAAATAATTGAAAAATTTTTGTTTATGCTTTCGCTTTATAAAAAAGTGTAGAACAATTTTCTTTTGTAAAAATAGTAGTTGCTTGTAGTTTTATTTGTTCGGCTGTTACTGCTAAATATTTTCCAACTTCTTCATTTATTTTTTCGGCATCGCCCAAAAGTTCAGCCACAGCCAAATTTGTAGCTTTGTTCAAAATATCTACTTCGCCAAAAACATGCGATGCTTCCATTTTATTTTTCACTTTTGTAAGTTCATCAGCATTTACAAGCTCTGTTTTTATTTTTTCCAACTCTTGTAAAATAGCTTCATCAGCTTGTTCCAACGAAACGCCTTTTGTAGGTTTTCCAGAAATAACAAACAACCCTTTATCAAAATCGCCCATTACATAAGCTTGAATATCGCTAAACAATTTTTTGTCTTTAATTAAATTGTTGTGTAAACGTGAAGAATTTCCACGTGATAAAATATCTGAAATTAAATCTACTGCGTAATATTCCTTATCAAAACGTGAACACATGTGATATGCTTTGTATATTGAATCTAAAGGCACTTCTCTTTCCACTGTTAAACTTCGTTCTTCTGTTTGTGCTGGTTCTTTCGGTAAATTTCTATTATTAGTGGAGCCTTTGGGAATTGGTGCAAAATATTTTTCAGCCAATTGTTTTACTTGTTCCAATTCTACATTTCCTGCAACAACCATAATTGCATTATTGGGGCAATAAAATTTTTTGAAAAAGTTTTTTACATCTTCCATCGTTGCATTTTCTATATGCGAAATTTCTTTTCCAATCGTATCCCATTTATACGGATGAACTTTGTATGCCATTGGTCGCATCAGCAACCACACATCGCCATAAGGTTGATTGAGATAGCGTTGTTTAAATTCTTCAATCACTACATTGCGTTGCACTTCTAAACTTTTTTCGGAAAAAGCAAGGCTCAACATTCTATCACTTTCTAACCAAAAACCTGTTTCTAAATTTTCGGCAGGAAGTGTTAAATAATAATTGGTAATATCATTGGTTGTAAATGCGTTATTTTCGCCACCAACACGTTGCAATGGTTCATCATAATTTGGAATGTTTACCGAACCGCCAAACATCAAGTGCTCAAACAAATGAGCAAATCCAGTTTGATCAGGGTTTTCATCACGTGCACCAACATTGTATAAAATATTAATACAAGCCAATGGTGTTGATTTATCTTGATGTACAACTACTTTTAATCCATTTTCTAATTCAAATCGTTCGAATTTTATCATCTGTTTTCTTAAATTACCATTTACGATTTATCAAATCTAATTTTGCTTGTTCATATTCTGCTACAATTTCTTCAATAATTTTGTGTGCAGGTTTTATTTCTTTAATCAAAGCCGAAACTTGCCCTATTTCCAATTCGCCTTCATTCAAATTGCCTTCAAACATACCTTTTTTAGCTCTACCTCTACCCAATAAACTTGCTAATTCTTCCAACGAAGCACATTTATTTTCTGCTGCTTCTACTTCTTCAAAAAATTTGTTTTTCAATAAACGAACAGGGGTGAGTTGCTTCAACATCAATTTTGTATCACCTTCATTTGCATTGATAATGCTATTTTTAAAATTAATATTTGCTGATGATTCAGCAGAAGTAACAAATCGACTTCCAATTTGAACGCCATCGGCACCCAAAGCCATTGCAGCAAGCATTGCTCTTCCTGTTCCAATTCCACCAGCTGCAATAACTGGAATTTTTACGGTTTCTTTTATCAAAGGAATTAAACAAAGTGTGGTTGTTTCTTCCCTTCCATTGTGTCCACCAGCTTCAAAACCTTCCGCTACAATAGCATCAACTCCTGCGTCTTCAGCTTTTTTAGCAAATTTAGAATTAGCAATAACATGCACTACAGTAATTCCATTGTCTTTCAATTTCTGTGTCCACGTTTTAGGATTGCCAGCCGAAGTAAAAACAATTTTCACACCCTCTTCAATAATAATATTAATGTGTTTATCAATATCAGGATAAAGCATGGGAACATTTACTCCAAATGGCTTATTTGTAGCTTTTTTACATTTTTGAATATGTTCTTTTAAAACATCTGGATACATACTTCCACTACCAATTAAACCCAAACCGCCAGCATTACTCACAGCAGAAGCCAATTCCCAACCACTACACCAAATCATTCCTGCTTGAATTATAGGATACTTTATTTGAAAAATTTCATTGATTTTGTTGGTCATGTAAATAGTTTTTTTATTTTTGCAATGTGTTGCGAAGGTAAAAATATTATTCGTTTCATATTTATTGATTTCTTTTAATATTCTTTTAATATATTTGTGCAATGCGTAAAATTTTAGTCCTATTAATATTTTTAATTATTCCTTTTGTTGGCTTTAGTCAATACAATTGGGATTTAGGAATTCATGCTGGTGCAGCTAATTGTCTTACAGATGTTGGATCGCAAGGTTCTTCTAAAGATTATTCCTTAAGAAATATACAGTATCCTGAAACCCAATTTACAGTTGGTGGATTTGCTCGTTATAAATTTAGTTCACTAATATCTGGTAAACTTGGATTGAATTGGGTTAGAATTTCTGGTTCAGATGGACGTTCGGGAGATAGAGCAAGACGCGGAAGAAATGTATCATTTAGAAATGATTTGATTGAACTTGAACTTACAGGGCAAGTATTTTTCTATGACCAACCCGATTTAGGACATACATATCGTTACAGAAATGATTTTAAAATGTATGCCTTTGTAGGTATTGCAGCATTTTATAGTGATCCAAAAACGTATTACCAAGGTGAGTGGGTAAGGTTGCGCCCGTTAAAAACAGAGGGACAATCCTATAGTGCTATTGGAGTTTCGGTACCATTGGGTGTTGGTTTGTTTTTTACACTTAACAAACGTCATCGTATTGGATGGGAATTTGATGCGAGAGCTGCATTTACTGATTATTTAGATGATGTTCACGGTGTATATGCTTCTGATGATGAATTAGGCAATGATCCTTTAAGAATTACATTAGCAAATAGAAGAGGTGAACTTCCTGAAGATGGCTCTGTACCAGCCTCTGCAAATTATGGCGTTACAACTACAGCAGCTGGAGAAGAAATACATCACAAACGTGGCGATTCCTCAAACAAAGATGATTATTTTAGTACAAGTATTTATTATAGCTATGTTTTGAGAGGAAAAAGTAGTTTCTATCGTTCGAAATATGGAAGCATATTTAAACACAAAAAATACAAACATCGTAAAGTGCGTGCGAAGTTCTAAAAGCACAAACAAGAAAAATCCTTTCAAATTTGAAAGGATTTTTTTTTGACTTTTTTACTTAAAAAATTGTGAGAGTTTGGATAATGGTTTTTTAATGAAAGTAAATAGTTGCGGTTTCAAATCATTCAACATCCAAGCTTTTTTATCTTCTCTGTTTGCCTTAATACGATTCATCAAGGAAACATTACTTTTGCCACCAACACGCATTTTCACAAACACTTCCGGAATATAGGCAACAGAACATTTATTTTTATGAAGCAAACGAAGCATCAACTCATAATCAGCAGCCGACTTTAAAGTGGTATTATAAACTCCAAATTTATCGTAGCATTTTTTCTTTACAAAAAATGTAGGATGAGGGGGCATCCAACCTTTCAAGAATAATCCTTCTTTATATTTTCCAGATTTCCAATGGCGCTTTATTTTTGAAACATCAGTTCTATCTACATATTGCAAATCACCATATACTGTATCAACATTATTGTTTTCAAATGCTTCTACTACTTTTGAGATTATTTTTTCGTTTACATAAAAATCATCAGCGTGAAGAATACCAATAATATCGCCACTTGCAGTAGCTATTCCTTTGTTGATTGCAAAATAAATTCCTTCATCTTTTTCGGAAATAGTTCTTGAAATATTTCCAGAATATTTTTTTAAAATTGAAAGCGTATCATCAGTAGATTTTCCATCTACAATAATATATTCAATATTTTTATAATCTTGAGAGATTACGGATTGTACAGTATTTTCAATAGTTTCAGCGCTATTGTAGCAAACTGTTATAATAGAAATTTTTAGCATTTATTATCTCGAAACAATAAAATTTTCTATCACCAACATATCCATTTTTGTTCGTAAAAAACAATCCAACGCATTTGCAGGAGTATTTACAATAGGTTCGTTTTCATTAAATGATGTATTTAATAAAATGGGAACTCCTGTTTTTTTATTGAACGCTGAAATTAATGCGTGATACTTTGGCTCTGTTTTTTCATCAACCGATTGCAAACGACCTGTTCCATCAACGTGAGTAACAGCAGGTATTTTGGAGCGCATTTCCTCTTTAATCAAATATACTTTTTCCATAAATGGAACACTATCTGCGTTCACAAAATAATCTCCAACAGCTTCTTTTAAAATAGAAGGAGCAAACGGACGAAACGATTCTCTTCGTTTGATTTTTAAATTTAAAATTTCTTTTGCATCTGCTCTTCGTGGGTCAGCAATAATAGAACGATGTCCAAGTGCTCGAGGACCAAACTCTGCTCTGCCTTGAAACCAACCCACTACTCCTCCATCAATAATACAATTGGTTACTTTATCTAATAATTCAACATCATCAACTTTTTTGTAAGTTACATTTTGTGATTTCAAATACGTTTCAATTTCTTCGTTTGAAAAATGACTTCCCAAAGAAGCTGTGAACATTGGCGCAACGCGTTTTTGTTTTAAGATATGATTATATAAATACAAAGCCGACCCCATTGAAGTTCCTGCATCGTGCCCCGCTGAAGGAATGTAAACATTTTTGAATGTTGTGTTTTGCAATACTTTTCCATTAGCAACAGAATTTTGCGCTACACCACCAGCAATACAAAGGTTTTCCAAACCTGTACGTTTTTGTAAATGATTTAAAATATGAAAGATTAATTCTTCACAAACACGCTGAACAGAAGCAGCTAAATCTTTGTGATATTGTGTAAGTTCATCTTCACGCTTACGCAATAGTCCAAATTTCTCAACCATATAATCGCTGAAAATACTTTCTATGTCTGGCTCTCCACCTTCCCAACTCATTTTTACTCCATCTTTGTGATGCTTAAAATATTTTAAATTTAATTCAAATAATCCATCGTCTTTAAATATGATTACATCCTTTAATTTGTCCACATACAAAGGTTTTCCGTAAGGCGCTAAACCCATAATTTTATATTCATCACCATATTTTGGGAAACCAAGATATTGTGTAAATGCAGTATAAAAAATTCCACAAGAGTGAGGAAAATGAACAGCATCAAGCACTTCAATCTGATTTCCTTTTCCTGTTGCAATCATTGTAGAAGTAAAATCGCCAAAACCATCAATAGAAACTATTGCCGATTCCGCAAATGGTGAAGCAAAAAAAGCACTTGCCAAATGCGAACGGTGATGTTCTATGTTATGAATTTCTGCTTTTATTTCATTTTCACTAACGCCAAACTCTTCAGCCAACAATGCTTTCACGGATTTTACTTTTTTCGAATTGGTATATCTATCGAAAATTGCAGATATAGAAACTTTATTTTTTAATGTATGTTTTATTTTTTTCATCACGTTTGCCGATGGGTCGCGTGATATTGTAATGTAGTCGATGTCTTTAATTGTAATGCCAGCATCTTTTAAACAATATTTAATTGCTTCTGTCGGAAAGCCTGCCCAGTGCTTGATTCGTCTGATTCGCTCTTCTTCCAAGGCAACAATTACATTTCCATCTTTTAAAATACAAGCTGATGAGTCTCCGTGAAAAGCATTAAGTCCGAGTATGTACATTTTTTGTAATTATAAATTTATAACTGATAAAATATGAATTAAATATTCATATTTACAAGCACGCAAAGTTAATTAAGATTGAGAAAGTTACAAGTAAATTGCTAAAGAAACAAACGTCTGTTTTGTTCAATAATTTCGGGATTATTTATATAGCGCTGGGCATATTCAAATGAAGATGATGAAATTTTAGTATAATCTGTTTGATTCATTTGTGCACAAAAATCAACCGTTTCAGCAAATTCAGTTTTAGAATTTAACGACAAATCCCAACCAATATTTTTTTCTTTTAAATTCTTCCAAGGTGTTTGATTACTAATAATTACAGGACATCCAACAGATAATGATTGCAAAATTATATGTCCGAAATTTTCGCCAGTAGTTGGCATAAACATAAAATGATAATTTTTAAATTGCTCTAAAACCATTTGTGGTTCAATACTTCCTTTGTATGATACTTTTATATTTGAAGGTAATTCTTCTATTGCATTTTTACATTGTTGCCAATATTCTTGATTATAAATTGGTCCATAAATATCAAATTCAACAGTAGTTTTCACAAGTTTCAACACTTGTAAAGCATACAATAGATTTTTTTCAGGAGCTATTCTCGCTACATTTATTAAACGTACTGCGCCTCTTTTTTTTTCTCTTGTGGGTAAAATTGAAAGTGTATTTTTTTGAGGAAGATTAGCAGCAACTTTTACTAACATTTTATTTCCAAAAACAGTTTCAATTTCATTCTTTTCTGTTTCGGTAGTCGCGTGAAAAAGCACATTATCAAACAAATTCAAGACTTTTACAGCACGAATAAAAAATTGTTTTTTTCTTTTTTTTACATTCAATGAACCTTCCGAAAGCATTCCTCTTGCAGCAATTACTACTTTTTTATTGTGTTTTTTTCGTAAATAAAAAAGTGGAATAAGCGTAAAATAAAGTGAATAAATTCCATTCAAATAAACAATATCAAAATCTGTTTTACGAATTAAGTTACGAAGATTTGAATGAGTTAAATTATTTTGAGAGATGTAAAAAACAGTTATTCCATTTGGTAATTTATTCCATTCATTACTCTGAATATCTTTGTATGGTTGAGTTTCACAATAATCGGTATCTCGTGTAATAATTGAAAAGTCAAATTCATCTTTCAACTGTTCTACCAAATTGGAAACAGATTGTATTGGTCCACCAGCTTTGTAACCCGGCAAATACCAATCAATGAATATGAGTATTTTTTTTTTCATTTAATCTTCAATTCTATTTTCTTGTAGCCAATTTTCTAACACAACTAAATACCAAACGCGCGACCAAGTAATTCGTGGATTATCTGCCAGAAAATCATTCCACAATTTTATAACTCCTTTTTCATTAAATAATTTTCGTTTAGAGAGTGAAATTATTTTCTCTTCACAAAAATTTTTCAATTCATTTTTCAACCAAACTTTCCAAGGAAAAGTAAAACCCATTTTCGGACGATTGACAATTTCATTCGGAAGTAAATCGCCTAAAGCATCTACCAATAATTTTTTAGGAGAGGCTGTACTCTTATATTTATCAGGCACTCCAAGCACATACTCAACCAATGTATAATCAATAAACGGAACACGAACTTCCAATGCGTGAGCCATACTCATTTGGTCGGCATCTCGCAACAACACATTTTGCATATACGTTGAAATTTCGGCAATGGAAACATTTGATAATTTATAATTGCTAATTGACAATTGACTATCGTTAATTATTTCCGAAACTCTATTAGTTGCCAATTCTGAACTGTTTACAATTTTCAAAATTTCATCATCCATCAATACTTGACGTGATAATGGATAATAGGAATTGAAATTTAATTTATCTTGTTTTAAAAATGTTGCAATTTTATCAGAAGCAACTCCAGGCTTTGCCGCTTTTAATATACTTCCACCTATTTCACGCATAAATAAAGGAAGAGCGTTCAACCAATTTTTATTTTTTAATTCTAATGTTCGTTTAAAAACATCATAACCTGCAAATAATTCATCGCCTCCCAAACCTGATAATGCCATTGTTATTCCTGCATTTTTTGTTGCTTTTGAAACAACATAGGTATTTACTCCATCTCCACTTGGATGATCCATTGCCATTAAGGCATTTGGCAAATCACCAATAAAATCAATAGGTTTAAGCTTTATTTCGTGATGGTCGGTGTTAAATTTTTTTGCAATTTGTTGTGCATATTTTGCTTCCGAAAATTCGCTTTCATCAAATGTTACCGAAAATGTTTTCACTTTTTCTGTTGAAACTTTACTCATCAACCCGACAATTGCACTTGAATCAATGCCACCTGAAAGAAATGCACCAAATGGAACATCAGCAATCAAACGCCTTTCAACCGCTTTTGTAAGTAATGTATTTACATCATTGCAAACTTCATTATATGATTTACCATTCGATGCTTCACTTCTATTTTTTGATACACTCCAATATTTTTTAATTTTTAATTCTTCATTTTTCATCTCCACAAAATGTCCTGGCATAAGCATTTTTACACCTTTCACAATTGTATCTGGAGCGTGAACAGTTTGATAACGCAAATAATCAATCAAACTATTTTCATCTAATTTTTTAGGAATTAATTCATTTGCAAGCAATGAACGGATTTCTGAAGAAAAAGCAAAAACGCCATTTGTGTAAAAATAATAAAGGGGTTTAATTCCCAATCTATCGCGAGCAATAAACAATTCTTTGTTTTGCGAATCCCAAATTGCAAAAGCAAACATTCCGTTGAAGTGCTTTAAACAATCACTTCCCCAACGAGCATAAGCAGCAATAATTACTTCGGTATCTGTATTTGTTTGAAATAAATAAGCACTTTGATTTGAACCAGAAACAACACGTTGTAACTCAAATTTTAATTCTTTATAATTATATAATTCGCCATTGTAAATAATTTGGTAGCGTCCATCAAATGATTGCATTGGTTGATGACCAGCAGCTGAAAGGTCAATAATAGAAA
>JAYTXX010000078.1:0-21038 GCA_043742725.1 Bacteroidota bacterium
ATCCATTGATAAAAAAAGTTGCACTAACTGGAAAACCAGTAATTGTATCAACAGGTGTAACCAATCAAATTGATATTGATGAAGCAGTAGAAGTATTGAAAAAAAATGGATGTACACAAATTATTCTTTTAAAATGTACAAGCACTTACCCTGCAACACCTGAAAACACAAATCTATTGACAATAGCTGATATGAAACAACGATACAAATGCACAATTGGATTGTCTGACCATACAATGGGTGTTGGTGTTTCGGTGGCTGCGGTTTCATTAGGTGCAAGAGTGATTGAAAAACATTTTACATTACGAAGAGCTGATGGTGGAGTTGATAGTGCATTTTCATTAGAGCCAGAAGAGTTGAAATCATTGGTAGTTGAAACCGAACGAGCATTTTTGGCAATGGGAAAAATTCAATATGGTATTCAACCAGCAGAAGAAAAAAGTGTAATGTTTAAGCGTTCAATTTATGTTTCAAAAGATATAAAAGCAGGAGAAGCCTTTACAACAGATAATTTAAAAATTATTCGTCCAGCATTTGGATTAGCCCCAAAACATTGGGAAACAGCGCTTGAAAAAAAAGCTAGTATAGATTTAAAAGCTGGAACACCTTTAGGAAAAGAACATTTGCAGTAATTAGATTCTGAAACAAGTGTAAGTCATGCTGAACTTGTTTCAGCATCTCAATTTTATAGTATGTTAAAAACAGATTGTGTAACAAATAATTTGCAGTAATTAGATTCTGAAACAAGTTCAGAATGACGAATGCAAACCATGCTGAACTTGTTTCTAAATGACGAGCGTAGGTCATGCTGAACTTGTTTCAGCATCTCAATTTTAGTATGAAAATAGTATGTCAAAAACAGGTTATGTTTATATAATGTCGAACAAAAACAAAACTACATTGTATATTGGTGTAACGAATAATTTGGAGAGAAGAGTCGCTGAACATAAAAATGGAACTGGAAGCAAATTCACAAGCAAATATAATTTAGTTGAACTAATCTACTTTGAAATTTTTTCGGAAATTGGAAAAGCTATTGAACGAGAAACTAAATTGAAAAACTGGCACAGAGACTGGAAAATAAATTTGATAAAATCTATTAATCCAGAGATGAAAGATTTAGCAGAAAGCTGGAGTAAATAATACTATTTTAGTGCAGAGATTCTGAAACAAGTTCAGAATGACAATATGGGAATAATAGAAAAACAAGCCACACGAAATGCAATCTACTCTTATCTTGGAGCTGGCTTGGGATTTTTAGTAGTTCTCTTATCTGCGAATACTTTAAGTGAAGACGAAAACGGTTTAACAAGAATTTTAGTTTCAATAACAGCACTACTTTCCCAATTTGGAAACCTAGGATTTACAACAGTTACAATCCGTTTCTTTCCTTATTTCCGTAATAAAGACAAAGGACATCATGGTTTTTTGTTTTATGCACTAATAGTTTCATTCGTTGGATTTATTTTATGCTTTCTATTATTTTTAATTTTTAAAAATTGGATTATTGAAACCAATAGCGAAAAATCAAAACTCTTTGTAGATTATTTGTTTTATTTAATGCCACTTACATTTTTTAGTTTATTTTTTAATGTATTCGATACTTATTTAAGAGCAAGTTTTAATTCAGTAATAGGTTCGTTTACAAAAGATTTTTTACAACGTGCTTTAATTTTATTATTACTTGTTGCATACTATTTCAAATCAATTGATTTTTCAGCATTTATGCTTGGATATATTATATTTACTTGCTTACCCACACTGTTACTATTTATTTTTATTGTTCAACAAAAAGAATGGCACATTAAACCAGTTCGAGGTTTTGTGAGTAAAGAATTAAGAACTGAAATTATAAAATTGAGTTTTTATTCCATTTTGGCGGGAGGTGCAGGAGCTATTATTTTGAACATTGATGCCATTATGGTAAATCAAATGTTGGATTTAAAACAAACGGGAATTTACAGCATCGCATTTTATTTTGGAGCAATTATTTTAATTCCTGCACGCTCCATATACCGAATCACATCAAGTATTGTAGCTGAAGAATTTAAAAAAAATAATTTAGAAGAAATTCATTCGTTGTATAAAAAATCATGTAACAGTCAGCTTGCAATTGGAGCGCTTTTGTTTATTGGCATTTGCGCAAATATTGATAACATTATGAAAATGTTGCCGCCAGCTTACGTATCGGGCAAAAATGTTATTTTATTTTTAAGTGCAGGATATTTAATTGAAATGGCAACAGGAATAAATCAAGTAATCATAAGTAATTCTAAATATTATAAATACGATGCATGGTTTGTATTTATACTTGTTGGAGTAATTATTATTGCCAATTTAATTCTTATTCCATTATTCGGAATTTCAGGTTCAGCAATAGCAACAGCCATAACTGTTACCATTGGAAATGTGTTGCGATGGGCATTATTAAAAATTAAATATAGAATGCAACCTTACGATAAAAACACAATTAAATTAGTTGCAATAAGCACAATTGCAATTGCTCCTACTTTTTTAATTCCAGTACTAAATAATTTAATTGTAGATATTCTAATCAGAAGTTCTATTGTAGCTGGATTATTTTTTGTGCTAATAATAAAATTAGAAGCCACACCCGAATTGAATAACAAAATTCGAAAAAATTTAAAACGATTTACGTAAAAAATTACTTTAAAACACTAATGATTCCATTAAAATTATCTGATTGATTTAAGTCATCAGATACTGTTAAAGTATAAAAATAAACGCCATCTACAATTTCTTTTTTACTGCCATTTATTCCATTCCAAAAGATTGTTTCTGCGGAATCTGTTTCAAAAATTTTCTCTCCCCAACGATTATAAATAGCCAAACTATTTTTTTTGCAGGGACTTAAACCTCCAATTTTAAATTCATCATTTACACCATCAGCATTAGGCGTAAATATATTCGGAATAATAAGTTGTACTTTTATATTGCTAATATTTACTATTTGTTGAACAGAATCTGCACAAAAAGTATTGGGATTTGAGATTAAAGTTACATTATAATTTCCAAGTGAAAAATTATGAATAGGGCTTATTTCATTGCTGAAAGAATTGTCTCCAAAGTTCCAATAAAAAATAGTTGTCCCTGTTCCTTGTGAAGTATTTTTAAAAGATATTTCATTCCCACATTGAGTTTCGTCAAACATGAATTGTGGCTTAACTAATGAATCAATCTTTACAATAACAGAATCTGAAACATTACCACAAGAATTTGTTCCCGTTAAATAATAAGTAGTTGTAGTTGTTGGCGACACGGTTATTGTTGATGTAGTGTCAGTAATTCCTCCTCCACTCCATTGATAAGTTAATAATCCACTTGCTGTAATACTTGTACTTTGACTTGAGCAGATATTTAAATTTCCCGAAATAGATAAAGTTGATATAGCGTTGGATGGGGTTACCATAAAATCAGGCAATCCTAGTAAGGTACCTTTAGGTGATAGACTTACAGCATTGTTTACATAATTACAACTTGCACCAAGAGTGTTTGGAAAATTAATAACACCTAGATAAATAGAACTAGTAGTTTGATCAAAAGGTTTTGCAACATATATTTTACCATTAGTTGCTAATTGTAATCCACATGCCCAGTTCGTTGTATTAAAAGTTACAGCTGAAGACGAAATTGCGGAGGGAGATCCTGCCAATAAATTATATTGAAAAATTTGTTGAGATAAAATAGAACTACCATACAATATTTTCCCATCAGGAGAAAACTCCACCCCATATAAAGTGCCCGCATTACAAGTTATATCTATTGGATTTGAAACTATCCCAGTATAAACATCAAAATCTACAACTTCAAAAAAACCAGCATCTCTTATAGCAAGTGCCAATTTATCACCTTGTTGTGAAGCTTTCATATAACCTACAGAATTGAAATCTGGATTACCACCTCCAAAATGGACGAAACCAACACTACTTTTGATAGTTGTATTTATTCCTGAAGGAGTTACTAAATCAGCAAAAAATTTATTTGTACCCCAATCATGAGAAATTACCCAAATATTTCCATCGCATCTTTTTATTGCAACCTGTTTTTCTGAAACAGCAGGGTGTAAAAGGATATTTTTAGAAGACGATACAACATCTCCTAATCCACCATCCAAAACCATGTCAACTTTCGAGTACTTCATTGAGCCCCCTAAATCATCAATCGAAAAAATGTAGTATTGAGAATTACTACTAGGTACAGGTATAATCAAAGCAGATTGGGTAGTTGAAGGGCTGCCATTTAGTCCAAAACCATTAGGCATTTGAGTATGATTTCTATTGTATACAGATATTCCATCTGTATAAAACAATAGATTACCCAAATTATCAGAAATGGAAGAGCAACCCTCTGAAGTACTCAGTTTTCCATTTGTGAGAACAACTGGAGCTCCACTATTAAAATCTAAACCTGCATTTTTACCAAAATACCAAACATTGTTTTGCTTTTGAGCAAAAAGAATGTTAGTCATCATTATAACAAGAAATAATACTTTAGTTTTCATAATTAAATTATTTTTTAATATTTCTAATCTTCTTTTTTTCGCCAAGCCATAAACAAGGCTCCTCCAACAAAACCAAATAATAACAAACAACTTGCTAAAGATATTTTTTCGCCAGTATAATATTTTGTTGGCTCAAATTTGAATTCAATTATATGTTTTCCTTCAGGAACAAGCATTGCACGCAGTACATAATTTGCTCTAAAATATGGTTTTAATTTACCATCAACATAAGCATTCCAACCATCAGCATAATAAATTTCGGAGAAAACAGCCAACGAAGTTGTTGCTGCTGTTGTTTCGTATGTTAGTTTATTTGCTCTGTAATCAGTTAATTTTATTGTAGCCGAATTAGCGTGAGAAGGTTTAAAATTTTCCAACTCGTTTTTAAATCGCTCATCAACTACAACTGTATTTTGCAAATTTGTTTCACCAATTAATTGCATTTCTTCATCTGCATTTTTTGCCAATTTAAAATCATTAACAAACCAAGCATTACCATAAGCATAGCGATTTTGAAGTGGGTTTGCATCGCGATTATAAATTATATAACGTGTGTTCAACATATTTAAAACACCTTGTTTTGAAAAAGTTACACGCAATGCAGAATCTGTTGGCGATGAACTTAAAGTATTGCTAATGTTTTGCATTTCATTAATAATATGTCCTTCAATTAATTCTTGATAACGTCTTAATTTTGCAGCATGATAACCACCAATTGATTTGTGATAATACGAAGTACTCGCATCATTAAAAGGTCCATCTTTACCTAAAGCTAAATTCAATACACGATAATCGGGATCTTTATCTTCTAATATTGCTAAATCGGCTTTTGAAGCTGGGAAAGGGTTTTGAGATTCTTTTTGTGAAGTAAAATTTTTATCGTTTAAATAATTTTTATCTACTAATGCTAAATCAAATAGAATTAAAATTCCTAAAACAGGAATTAAAATAGCTTTTGTCAATGTTTTTTTTGAATACAACCAAACAAGTAAAGCTGCAACTGTTATAAAGAAAAAACTTCGTAAAGCATTGGCTTTAAAAAGTGTTTTTCTTGCTGTTTCAATACTGTCCATAATTTGCTGTGCCACATCTTGTCCATTACTTTTAGTATAGTAATCAAAAATTTGGTTATCGTTTACAGAACTAAATGAGGATAAACTTGGCATTATAAAAAACAAAAGTGATAAACCTCCAGTGAGCGCAAATGAAATTAAAAATGCTGTTTGAATAGTAATTTCTTTTTGAGAAAAAGCAAGTTTAATTTTTTGTTTAAATAAATCGGGTTGCTTCAATATTTTATCCAACGCCAAAACTGCAATTATTGGAATTGCAAGTTCGGCTAATACTAATATCATTGATACAGCACGAAATTTATTGTAACCTGGAAAATAATCTAAAAACAAATCGGTGAGCCACATCATGTTTTTTCCCCAGGAAAGTGCCATTGATAAAATGGTGATTGCAAGTAAAGCCCACTTCATTCGTCCTTGCACTATAAATAAACCAAACACAAATAAAAAAACAACTATTGCTCCTGAATAAGGTGCTGATGTAAATGGCTGGTCGCCCCAATATTGTGGGGTATTTGCAACAACTTCTTTCATTTGTGAATCAACATCTTTCAACGCATTTTTATCTTCGCCAACACTCATGCTTGATGATTTTCCTTTGAAACCCGGAATCATTAAAGTCATTGTTTCGGCTTTGCCCATACTCCATTGCGTTGCATAATCTTTGTCCAAACCTGAAGTTTGATTGGATTGATTAGCTGTTAGTTCAGAAGGTCCTCGAATTGTATATTTTGAGTATTCATAAGTATTCCAAAGATTATTAATGTTGCATCCAACTGACAATATTCCTGCAATAATGAATACAGCTAAACTTTTGAAAATGTGATTATAATTTTTCTGTTTAATGCTTTCAAACCAATCAAAAGCAACATAAACCAGAAGAAGCAAAACAAGATAATAAGCAATTTGTGGATGATTATTTAATAACTCCAAAGCCATAAACAAAGCTGTGAGTGCGCCACCCAACAAATATTTTCCTCTACAAACCAAAATTACTCCAGCAAAAACTGGAGCCATATAACCAATAGCAAGTGCTTGTGTATTGTGACCAGCATCAATAATTAAAAATAAAAATGATGAAAAACCAAAACCAATAGAGCCCACAATACTCAACCATTTATCAACTCCTAATACAAGTAGTAAAATAAAAAAACCTAACATGTAAGAAAAAACCATATTGGCTGGAGTTTGCATCCACAGCCAAAATGCAGAACGAATGTATTTTATATAATTATTCGGATAAGTAATTGCTATTTGATACGATGGCATTCCTCCAAACATAGAATTTGTCCACAAAGGTTCTTCATTATATTTTGCTCGGTGTTCAACAATTTCCTTTGACATTCCTTTGTTTTGAACCATATCGCTTTGCACAATTGCTTTATCTTTTAATAAAGGAGTGAAATAACCAAACGTAAGCACCACAAAAACAATGATAGCTACAACGATTGGCAATAATGATTTTAAGTTGATGTTTTTCATAATTATGTTTTTTTTATCGAAGGACAAATATAATGTATTAAAAAAACTATGACCCAATTCATCAACATTTACTTCCATTAAATTTACTTTAATTGCGTATTTTTGCTCCCTATAAATTTGAGATGTAAATGAAAAACTTAATTAATTCAAGCTATTTAACGGAAGAAAAAATAAAAAAAATTCGGCAACAATTTGAAACTGCACAACCATGCAAACATGTGGCGTTACCAAATTTTTTGTTGAATGATGTTGCAACAACTTTATTTGATAATTTTCCAAAATTAGATGCCTTGAAAGTAAAGCGTAAAAGTATCAATGAAAATAAATCGGAAGAATATCATTTGGATAGATACCATCCTCAATTTAACGAATTGCGTGATTTTTTAAACTCTCCCGAAATGTATGCTTGGATGAGCAAAGTAACAGGCATTGAAGGCTTGAGTTCAACTTACGATTCGCTTGGTTCAGGTGTTCATCAAGGTGGACCGGGAAGTTTTGTAGATGTTCATGTGGATATAAATATGAATCCTGCGGCTAAATTGCACCGAAGAGTGAACTTACTTATTTACTTAAACAAAAATTGGAAAGATGAATATGGTGGAGCTTTAGAATTTTGGGATAAAGATGTGAAAAATTGTATTTCTAAAGTAATGCCTTATTTTAATCAAGCGGCTATAATGGTTACAGACGAAACATCATATCACGGATATGCAAAAATTAATATTCCAGAAGATGAAAGTAGAAAATCTTTTTATTGCTATTACTACACTCCTGCTGGAAAAGATTTTGTGTATCGTGATTCGCGTTTTAAAACTCGCCCCGATGAAAGCATTACCAAAACCGCTATTACAGAAGTAAAAGAAACTTTAAAAATTAATATCAAAAAGTTTTTAAAAGCCATAGGTGTTAAATCATTAGACTTTCAGGATAAGAATAAAAAAGGTTAATTTGAAAATGATACGATTTATTTTTTTTATCATCATTATATTATCAACTCATAAAGTAGAATCTCAATCCGATTGTGGCGTTAGTGTGCTTGAAGGTTCAGAAATGTTTGTATCTGCAAAATGTAATTCCGACTCCATTTTTTATGTTTATAAGAATTGTCGTATAACAACGTTTCCCAAAAAAGATTTTGCTGGTGAAGATATTCGAATTGAAGATTCTTTAAAACAAGTTAGATTTTTAAAAATGAATGAATCCCAACACTTTTACGGAATTTTTAACAATAAAATGATTATTGATGTAGGGACAAGTAGTTGTGCAACCTTGAAAATTTATGATATAAATAATTTAAATCTTTTGTTTGAGGACTCGTATCATTCTTACTCGATAATAAAAAATAATTGTATTTATTATAATTATATATTAACACCAAAAGATAAATTTATTAAACCAAAATGTCCAAAAACGAAAACATTTGATGAATACCCAGATTATATTGGTTACACAGAAGAGCGATTTTATAATTTGAAGACACTTAAACTTACGAAAACAGGAATAATTAAATGCGAATACTTTGAATAATATTTAAATTTTAAAACTATCAACTCTCCATTAAATAACAAAATAATTTGGATTACAGGCACATCATCAGGAATTGGTGAGGCTTTGGCGTATGTGTGTGCGAACGAAGGTGCGAAACTTATTCTTTCGGCACGAAGAGAAAATGAACTACAACGTGTTGCTGAAAATTGTAAAATAAATTCAGAAAATATTTTAATCCTTCCTCTTGATTTGGAACATACCGAAAATATTGAAGAAAAAGTAAATCAAGTAATTTCAAAGTTTGGAAAAATTGATGTATTAATAAACAATAGCGGAATGGGACATCGCACCAAAGCGGTGAATACACCAACAGCTGTAGATAGAAAAGTGATGGAAATAAATTTTTTCGGAACTATAAATCTTACAAAAGCTGTTGCACGAAAAATGCAAGAACAACAGTGTGGAAAAATTGTGGTAGTTACAAGTATTATGGGAAAATATGGGCTTCCACTCTACTCTACTTATTCGGCTTCAAAACATGCTTTGTATGGATATTTTGAATCGTTGCGTCAAGAATTATTTAAAGACAATGTATCAGTGCTAATTGCAAGCCCAGGTTTTATAAATACAGATGTGAGCACCAAACTTTTAAAAGAAGATGGAACTGCTTATGGAATAAAAAGCGATGCACAAGAAAAAGGAATGAGCGCAATGGATTGTGCAAAAGGAATTGTGAAAGCAATTAAAAATAATCGCAATCATAAATTTGTTGGTAAATACGAAATATTTTCGGTGTATGTAAAACAATGGTTTCCTAAACTGTTTTACAAATTGATGCGCAAAATGACAAAAGAATAATTATTTTATCTCTTCATAATCCACATATTCTCCTTCATCATCAGCAAACGATTTTTTCTTTGGAGGAATAAAATCTACAGTTGTTTCACCTTCTTTTTTTGATGATTTAGTATTAGAAGATGCTGTTTGTTTTGTTCGCACTAAACTTACTGCATTTAGTATTCTCCAAATAACCCAAACAACTAATATGGTATAAAAAACGTCTCTCATAATTTAATTGCAAAATTAAAAAAATAGTTATTACGAATTTTACAAATTTTATTTTTATAACTTGCAACGTAAAATAATAGAAGCTATGAGTTTCATCAAAACACTTTCGGATAATAACAAGCGTATTGTATTTGTTGCAATTATTATTGCTACCATCCTTTCGTATAGTGGAAGTTTAAAGAATGATTTTGTGAAAGGTTGGGATGATGGCACCTATTTATTTGAAAACAATTATTTATATGATTTAAATGCGCATAACCTAAAAATAATTTTCAGCACAGAAGAGCAAGGAAACTATCATCCACTAACTATGTTGAGTTATGCTATTGAATACAAATTTGCTAAATTAGATAGTCCTGTTATTTATCACATTGATAATACCATTTTGCATTTGCTCATTACTTCCTTGGTGTTCTATTTGATTTTTTTACTTACAAATAATTATTTCATTTCGTTTGGAGTAATGCTATTGTTTGGCATACACCCTGTTCATGTGGAAAGCGTAGCTTGGATTTCGGAGCGAAAAGATTTGCTCTATACTTTCTTTTTTCTCATTTCACTTATTTTTTACATCAAATACACCTCATCCGAAACACAAAAAAAGTATTTGTATTATTCATTAGGATTTTTTGTGATTGCTTGTCTTTCAAAAGGTATGGCTGTGAGTTTAGCGCCAGTTGTGGTTTTGGTAGATATTTTTAAAGGCAGAAAATTTGACAAAAATGTTATAATTGAAAAAATTCCTTTCTTTATTCTCGCTTTCTTTTTTGGTGTGCTGGCAGTAAAAATGCAGGGAAACTCTGTTCAACCAGATATTCCTTATACTATTTCGGAACGCTTTCGTATTGTGAATTACACAGTAATTGCTTATTTGCAAAAATTAGTAGTACCAACCAATTTAGTTGGTTTTTATCCTTATCCTGCAAAACCAGAAAACAATGAAATTGCATCCTACTTTTGGTTTTTTCCGTTAGCAGTATTTGCAATTATTGCAGGAACAATTTATTCGTTAAAATATACCAAAGTAATTTTCTTTTCTATCGGTTTCTTTTTTGTAACCATATTTTTAGTATTACAAATATTACCAGTAGGCGGTGCTATTATGGCTGACAGATATGCGTATGTTCCATCTATTGGATTTTTTATGTTAGCAATGTATGCAGTAAAAATGATTGTAGATTATTTGAACAAAAACATGAAAGCTGTTACCAATGTATTTTATGTTTTATTAGCTGTGTATGTATTGTGGTTACCTGTAAAAACCTATGGATACTGTAAAAATTGGGATGGAAGTATAAAGTTTTATGCAAGTGTGTTGCAAGAATTTCCAACCTGCATGATTATGCGATACAACAGAGGAAACGAATTTTTTAAAGCAGAAAAATTAGAAGAAGCATTGGTTGATTTTAAAGCAAACATGGAAATTATTCCTGATGATTTTAAACCCATACAAATGGTTGGAGCTATTTATGTGAAACAAAAAAAATTCAGAGAAGCTATTAATCTTTTTAATAAAGTATTTACAATGGTGGATACAAATTTTGATGCTTCCAATAATCGTGCAAGTGCCTACGGAATGCTGAACATAAACGATTCGGCATTGATAGATTTTAACAAAGCTGTGGAGCTTCGTCCTTACGATGTTAATGCAAGAGCCAACCGCGATTTATTAGTAAAAAACATGAAAGGTGGCGAAGAAAATAGCATTGAAGGCATTGCTAAAAAAATAAAAGAAAGTCCTGAAAAGCCTGAACTATATACACTTTTGGGAAGAAAGTATCTTGAAACAAAAGAGTACAACAAGGCAATGGAAAATTTTGATATTGCCATAAAAATGGATGCAAAACAAGAAGATGCGCAGTACTACAAAGGAACTATTTACGATTCGCAAAATGATTTGGACAATGCCATTCTGCAATACTCAAAAGTACTGAAGTTAAATGCAAAAAATGAAAGTGCCTTGAACAGTAGAGGAATTGCAAACGGAAAAAAAGGTAATTTGGATTTGGCTATAAAAGATTTTGAAATACTAAAAACTGTAAATCCTAACAACAAGGATGCTTTCTACAATTTAGGATTTTGCTATCATATACTCAAGCAAGATGATAAAGCTTGTCCGTTTATTCATCGTGCAGCCGAACTTGGCGATGAGCAAGCTATAAAAGCAATGAATGATTTTTGTAAAGGAAAATAATTGAGAATAGTAAAAAGAAATTTAGCGTTTCGGAATTAACTCAAACCAACAAAATAAAAATGATACGAGTAGAAAAAATAAATTCAAAGAAACAACTAAAACACTTTATTGATTTTCCGCACGATTTATACAAAGGCGACTCACATTATGTTCCCGAACTTTATGTTGCACAAAAAGAGTTGCTCAATCCTAAAAAACATCCTTTTTTTGAACATTCAAAATTAGATATGTTTTTGGCATATAAGGACAATAAAATTGTTGGTCGTATTGCAGCAATCAGAAATAATAATCACATAAATGTTTCAGGAAAACAAGAAGGCTTTTTTGGCTTTTTTGAAGTTATAAAAGATTATGAAATTGCTAAACAACTTTTTGATACCGCCTCTGAATGGGTAAAAAAAGAAGGGCTCACAAGCATTCTCGGTCCTGCAAATTTTTCAACCAACGAAACTTGTGGTTGGCTTGTTGATGGTTATGATTCATCGCCAGTAATAATGATGACTTATAATAAAAAATATTATTTGGAATTTGCCGAAAAATATGGTTTCACAAAACAAATGGATATGTTTGCTTACAATCTACCCGCTCATGCTGTTTCCGAAAAAGCCTTGCGTTTATCCAATGCTTTTGAAGAACGATTGAAACAAAAAGGCATTACTATCAGAAATATTGATATGAAAAATTTTATTGCTGAAGCAAAAAAAGCAAATGAAGTTTACAATGCGGCTTGGGAAAAAAATTGGGGATTTGTGCCAATGACAGAAAATGAATTTATGCACCTTGCAAAAGATATGAAGACAATCATTGATCCTGATTTTTGTTTTGTTGCCGAACACGAAGGAAAAATGATAGGATTTTCATTAACCGTTCCCGATGCAAACCAAATATTGAAAACCGTAAAACGTGGGCGATTATTGCCTTTCGGAATATTCAAGTTATTAATGAATCGAAAAAAAATAAATCGCATTCGAATTGTAGTTTTAGGAGTTATAGAGGGATATCGAAAATTGGGAATTGAAGCTATTTTTTATTCAAAGACTACAATTGTTGGTCGTCAAAAAAATATGATAAGTGGAGAAGCCTCATGGATATTAGAAACCAATGAAATGATGAATCAAGCAATGATTAACATTGGTGGAGAAGTTTATAAAACATATAGAATTTACGGACGCAAATTGTGAAAAAAAAAATACTCATAACAGGTGCAAATGGCTTCATTGGTAGTTTTTTGGTAGAAGAAGCATTAAAAAAAAATTACGAAGTGTATGCAGGCATTCGCACTTCGAGCAACACACAATTTATTAAAAATTCAGCCATTCATTTATTGTATTTAGATTTTACGAATGAAAATACTCTTCGCGTTTCACTTGAAAATGCTCCGCAATTTGATTTCATCATACACAATGCTGGGCTAACCAAATCGCAAAAAAAATCGGATTATGATTTGGTGAATTATCAATACACAAAACATTTTATTGATGCAATTGTTGCGAGTAAAAAAATTCCAACAAAATTTATTTTAATAAGTAGTTTAGCCGCTTACGGACCAGGTAATCCAACAACACTTGAACCCGTTAAATTAAATGACATTCCGCAACCAATTACTGCTTATGGAAAAAGTAAATTACAAGCTGAAAAATATTTATTGAGTTTAAAAAACTTTCCATACCTTATTTTCCGACCAACTGCTGTGTATGGTCCAAGAGAAAAAGATTTGTATTTGTATTTCAAAATCATCAATAAAAATATTGAAACATATATTGGAAAACCCATTCCATACCTCACTTTTATTTATGTGAAAGACTTGGTAAAGGCTGTTTTTTCGGGCATTGAAAGCGAACAAATAAACCGTGCGTATTTTGTTACCGATGGAAATGTGTATAGCGGAAAAGATTTAGCACAAATAATAAAAACACATTTGAATAAAAAAACAGTGCAACTTTCTATTCCAATTCCATTGGTAAAATCAATTGCAACAGTGCTTGAATTTTTTTATGGAATGGTGGGACGAACTCCCATTTTGAATTATGAAAAAATAAACGAACTCAACGTTGTTAATTGGCAATGCGAAATAGAGCCATTGCAAAAAGAATTAAATTTTAAAGCAGATTATAATCTTAACGAAGGAATTTATGAAGCCATACAATGGTATAAAAAAGAAAACTGGCTTTAATATAAAAGACCTTTCTCCTGTTGATACGGTTACAATATTATACCTTGTAGCCACTACTTTATATATGCTTCTTGGAGCAAATTCGTTGGAAAATTTATTCCCTCATTTTGCAATTAGAGTTGCCATCATTTTTTTTATTGGACTATTAATTTGGTTAAACAATAATTATGAAAATAATTTTTTACATTTTGTAAAAACAATTTACCCACTCTTTTTTTTAAGTTTTTTCTATGCAGAAACAAGCTATATGAAAAATATTATTTTTCAAAAAAATTTAGATGTTTATGCAGTAGCGTTAGAACAAATGTTCTGGAAATGCCAACCCAGCATTGAGTTTTCAAAAACAATGTCACAAGCTTGGTTTAGTGAGTTGATGAGTTTATGCTATTTTTCCTATTATTTAATAACCATAGTAGGATTGATTTGTATTTATTTTTTCAATAGAAAAAAAATCAATAAAAGTATTTTTATTGTTGCGTGTTCTTTTTACATGTACTATCTCATTTATGCTTTATTTCCAATAGTTGGACCGCAATTTTATTTTAAAAATCTTTCAACAGAAAATGAAACACTTTATTTTTTCGGGAAATTAATGCGAAACATTTTAGAAAATTTTGAAGAACCCACTGGTGCATTTCCAAGTTCTCATGTTGGTATTGCTATTATCATGAGTTATATTTCTTTCAAATATTTGAAAGCTTTTTTCTATATCAGTTTACCATTTGTAATTGGAATTTGCTTTGCTACAGTTTATTTAAAAGCACATTATTTAATTGATGTTGTAGCTGCTTTGGTAACCGTTCCTGTTTTTGTTTTCTTTAGCAAGAAAATGTATTTATTTTTGAAAAATAAATTAGAAAAAAATTAAATTTAGCTTACCTCCTGCTCCAACACTTCAAATATTTTTACCATTGCAAGTGTATCGAGTTTACAATAATCTAATAATTGTTCACGTATTTCCATTGCTTTAAACATATCCATTTCGGTTTGCAATTGCTCATACGCAATCATAGCAATACTTCCACTTGATATTTTCAAATTGGCATAACTCAAATTGGGAACAATAGCATTCAATAAATTTTTTATTGAATGAGAGTTTTTAGTAGCCGGATGATAGTACAATCGTTCTTGAAAAGGCAACATCAAATCTACCATTCGAGCCAAGCAATTGTCAATATCGGTAGCGTATTCAGGGAAATCTTTTTTCAAACCATTTAGTACATTTCTTTCCATCAACGCATCATAAACCAAAATAGTTCCTTGTTGTTCAGTATGTTTCAACAAGTTTTCTATAAATGCTTTGCGAGGATCATTACCTTGTTCGGCTAAAAAATAAAAATGTTGCAATGTTGCATCTTTACTTTCTTTGTAATGCAATGAATATTGAAATGGTATGTGTTGGTAAGGTTTTGTGTTGTTATAAATTGGAACAGCAGGCATAAATGTTTCAAAGTCCATAAAAAATAATGGATACGAAATTGTATCTAAAAATTTGGCAATTCCTTCCTTATCAATTCTTGGTTCGTTGCTTTTTAAAGTTTGAATATGAATATTCGCATTCTTGTTCAACTCATTATTTTCGGGTATTTCAGGAATAGTTTGGTAACCTGCATTGTACAAATTAAATTGTTCTGCTTTTGAAATACCTGTAATTTCAAATACAGAATTTGCTGGAACATTTTTCCAACAAGTTCCCATAAAATCGCAATTATAGGGCGAAAAACAATGTTCACCAATTTGCACATTTGGCATTTGTGCATTGTTAGCTACTTCCAACAATGCAGCAATTTTATCATCAATCATTGCTTGGTTTCGCAACGCATCTTCTTTTACCGATTTTATGGAAAATAATTCTTGTAAATTCAAATTTCCTTTTCGCACATATTGACTGTTTACAGTAATCAAAGAAATATCTTGCAATGGCAAACCCGAATTTGTAATTACCCAATACTGAAGCGATGCATCAAGCAAATAGGTTTGTGAAATTTTTATAGAACTTTTTACTTCGTAAGCAAACCAAGTATTATTTTTTTTCACTAAAATATCTAATATTGCAAGCACACCATTGTGCTGAAATGCAGCTTCGTAAATAACTTCTGTACCATTTTCAATCAACTGTTGTGTGCGTTGCACAGCTTTTATATTTTCTTTACGACTTGCAGGAGTAGCATCTATTCCATTCGGGAAAAGCTTTTGAGCAAGCACACCCACTTTATTTCCTCTTCCAAAAATTGCCATTTGCTCCAAAGAAATTTTATCACGCAGTTGAATAAAATTTTTATACAAATACAATGATTTAGAACATTGAAGTCCGCGCAAAAAAGTTGATTTACTTAAAATATGTTTTTCCAATTGAATGAGTATAAGATGCGCAAATTTAGAAGAAAAAAACAAGCAATAATTTTCATTAAACATTCAAATTGGCTAATTGCAAATAGAATCGTAAATTCGTAAAAAATATTACCATGAAAAAAATCGGATTCTTCATTTTTGCTTTTGTATTATTTAGCATCCTTGCAAATGCTCAAGGTTCAACCAATTTTGAATTAGCAAAAAAAATAAAACAATCGGGAGGCGATACAAAAATGATTGATGTTTTTGTAAAAGGAGATGTAACTAAAATAAAACGATTAATTGCAAGTGATGGTGGCATTTTTAAATATGCTTCGGGAAATATTTCCGTAATAAAAGTTTCTACAAAAACTATTGGCAAATTACTTTCTGATAAAAGTATTCAACGCATAGAATCCTATGTGCCACATTTTCAACCTTTACAACACACAGATACTTTACTTATAAATAACAATGTTCTTCCTGTTCACAATGGTACTGCACCACTCACACAAGCGTATGATGGAACAGGCATTGTGATAGGTTTTGTTGATACAGGAATTGATTTTGCACATCCCGATTTTAAAGATAGTAATGGAAAAAGCAGAATAAAATATTTGTGGGATCAAAAATTAACAACAAATATTAATCCTCCGCAACCATTTAACTATGGCGAAGAATGGACAAACACTGATATTGACAATGGACTTGCTAATGCGCATGAAGATGTAACTTATGGAGGACATGGAACAGGTGTTGCAGGAATTGCAGTTGGAAATGGTTTAGCCAATGGACTTTACAAAGGCATTGCACCAAAAGCCGATATTATTTTTGTTGCGTATGATTTTAATAGTGTTTCTCCTACAGTAATGACGGATGCTGTAGAATATATTTTTGCCAAAGCAGACTCATTGGGTGAACCATGTGTAATTAATGCGAGTTTGGGCGATTACTTTGGTTCACACGATGGAAAAGATTTGCAAGCACAATTTATTAGCAACAAAATAAATGAAAAAAATGGGCGTTCACTTGTTGCTGCGGCTGGAAATGCTGGACATAATCCAATTCACCTTGGATACACAGTTACGAGCGATACAAATTTTACATTTTTTTATTCAGCAGGTACAAGCACTTATTTTCAAATGTGGGCAGATACAAATGATTTCAAAAACATAGATTTTGCAATTGGTGCCGATCAAATGTCGCCTACACATTCATTTAGAGGAAGAACAAATTTTTATCACATTGCAAATCAAGTTGGAGTTTATCAAGAAGATACAATTTATAACAATGGAAATAGAATTGCCATTGTTCAAAGCTATGGCGATACAATTAGTGGTACTTATTCTATGGAATTTAATATTGTATCCGATTCGGCAGGATATTACTATCGTTTGATAACAACTGGTTCGGGAAAATTTGATGCTTGGAGTTATAATTTATCAAGTGATACGCTGCCTTCAGTTGCAACATTACCCGATAGTATTTATTATAAATCTTCTGATATTAATCAAACAATTGTAAGCAGTTTTCAATGTCTTGATAATGTAATTACAGTTGGTGATTACGGAAGTCAAAAAAGTTTCATTAGATACGATGGCTTATCATATATTGATTCTGCAATAGTTGAAGGAGAACTTTCATATACATCAAGCTGGGGACCAACTCGTGATGGACGAATAAAACCAGATATTTCAGCACCAGGTAATATGACTATTTCTGCAAGCCCACTTGCAATGACTGCAATTTATGCAAGTACACAACCAGAATGGTATGATTCACTTGGTTATCATGTTCGTGGTGGTGGTACATCAAATGCTTGCCCAAGTGTTGCTGGTGTTGCAGCTTTGTATCTGCAACAAAATCCAAATGCGACTGCAATGCAAATAAAAAATGCTATTATTACTTGCCCTACAACTGATCAATATACAGGAACAAGTCTTCCTAACAATCAATGGGGTTATGGAAAAGCAAATGCATTTAATGCTTTAACGCAATGTATGACTTTAGGAGTTACTAATTTTTATTCAAAACAATCTTCTTTGTTAATTTATCCAAATCCATCTGCTTCCAAATCAACTATCAATATTGAAATAGAGAACTTTTTACCAACCGATAAAATTGAATTGAACATTTATAATACAATGGGCGAATTAATTAAATCTATACGTGTGAATAGAAAAAATTATGAGCTAAACAATTCATTTGCATCGGGTGTTTATTATTGCAATTTAATGATTAACGATAAAAAAATTAGTACTCAAAAATTGATAGTTTTGCAATAATAAATTTAAGTATGGAAAAAAAATTAAAACTAATTGGATATATAGCTATCACGCTTGGAAGTTTAGCCGCACTACTTTGTGTTGTTCCAATTTTATATGGTGTTTTTTATGCAATGTTATTAGGTTTTTTAGGGCTAATCACGTCAAGCATTTATATTTTTATTGACACAAAAAATGAAATCAATCAGAAAAAAATTACCGCAGGAGTTATTGCCATGATTTTAAGTTCTATTCCAGTTTTGCTTATGCTTTCAGTAATTATTATGAGCAAATTCAAACACTAATTTTTTTTTAAAATGACATCTTCTAAAAAAAATAGTTTTACCAATTATCTTTCACTCATAAAATTTAGTCATACTATTTTCGCCTTACCATTTGCAGTTATTGGCTATTTTTTAGCAATAACTTTCACTGATGCAAAATTCGATTTCAAACTTTTTGGTTTAGTTATTCTCTGTATGGTATTTGCAAGAAGTGCAGCTATGGCTTTTAATCGATACATTGATAGAAAAATAGATGAACAAAATGCACGAACAGCTATTCGTGAAATTCCAGCTGGAATTGTAAAACCTCAATCGGCATTGATTTTCACTATTGCTAGTTCTGTTTTTTTTATCACCACTACTTATTTTATTAATACACTTTGTTTTTATTTATCGCCTGTGGCATTAGCTGTGGTATTGGGTTACAGCTTAACAAAAAGATTTACAGCATTGTGTCATTTAATTTTAGGACTTGGTTTATCGTTAGCGCCAATTGGCGCATACCTTGCTGTTACAGGAGAATTTGCTTGGCTTCCATTATTTTTTTCATTTGCAGTTTTATTTTGGGTAAGTGGTTTTGATATTATTTATGCTTTACAAGATGAAGAATTTGACAAATCAAAAAAACTAAAATCAATACCTGTTTGGTTAGGAAAAAAAGGCGCATTATTGCTTTCTACTGTGTTGCACATTTGCAGCGCATCGTTTGTAATCTATGCTGGATTTTATGCACATTTCAATTTGTGGTATTGGGTTGGAGTTGCTGTATTCACAGGTCTTTTGATCTATCAACACACATTGGTAAAGCCAAATGATTTAAGTAAAGTAAACATAGCATTTTTTACCACAAATGGAATTGCAAGTGTCATTTTTGCCATTTTCGTATTGATGGATTTACTCATTTACACTTCACATTAAATTTAATTTTACATTTTCAAAAAACATAAAAAAACAATTTATAAAATGAAAAATATAGCAGTAATTGGTTCGGGAACAATGGGCAATGGAATTGCTCACACATTTGCACAAAAAGGTTATAACGTAGCATTGATAGACATTTCGCAATCTGCATTAGAAAAAGCATTGGCAACTATTTCTAAAAACCTTGATAGAATTGTAGCAAAAGGAACAATTACCGAAGCTGATAAAATGCAAACATTAAAAAACATTACTACTTATACTTCAATGGCTGAAGGTGTTAAAAACACTGATTTAGTAGTGGAAGCAGCGACAGAAAATGTAGAAATTAAATTAAATATTTTTCGTGAGTTGGATAAACTTTGTCCTGAAAATACAATATTAGCAAGCAATACATCATCTATTTCAATTACAAAAATTGGAGCTGTTACCAAACGTGCCGACAAAGTTATTGGAATGCACTTTATGAATCCTGTTCCAGTAATGAAGCTGGTTGAGGTTATTAGAGGCTACTCCACTTCCGATGCGGTTACAAATTTAATTATGGAAACTTCAAAAAAATTAGGAAAAGTTCCTGTTGAGGTAAATGATTATTCTGGATTTGTGGCTAATAAAATTTTAATGCCAATGATAAACGAAGCCATCATTACACTTCACGAAGGTGTTGCAGGTGTTGAAGAAATTGATACTGTTATGAAATTGGGAATGGCACATCCAATGGGACCGTTGCAATTAGCTGATTTTATTGGTTTAGATGTTTGTCTTTCCATTTTAAAAGTATTGCAAGATGGATTTGGAAATCCGAAATATGCACCATGCCCATTGCTTGTAAATATGGTAATGGCTGGACATTTAGGAGCTAAATCTGGAAATGGATTTTATACATACACTGCTGGTTCAAAAGAATTAATTGTTGCTGATAGATTTAAGAAAAAAGAATTGGTTTAAAAGTATATAGCTTTTTTATAACCACAAAGTTCACAAAGAAAAATTAACCGCAGAGTACGCAACGGAAATATTTACCGCAAAGGCGCAAAGAACGCAGAGAAAAAAAATTATGAATTATGAGTGATGAGTGTTCTTGTCATTCTGAACGCAGAGAAGAATCTCTTTTTTTAACCGCAGAGTACGCAACGGAAATATTTACCACAGAGAAACAGAGAACACAGAGGGAAAAAATTGCTATTGCATAAAAACTATTTTATAGGTATATGGAATGAAAAACCAATTTATTTATTCCCAAC
>JAYTXX010000079.1:0-4269 GCA_043742725.1 Bacteroidota bacterium
GTTTTCATTGTTTATCATATTTTTTATTTTTTTATGATACAATAGTAGTTCAATAACATTACGAGAATGTTAATTGCAGATTATTAAAAAAAGATGAAAGAAATAATGTTTTGCAACTTGGAGAAATGGAATTTTTTGTCCTATTTCGCAAATACAAATGTTAGTGGCAAGCATTGGGCGACCTGCAAACTTTGAAGTGTGTGCATAAATCAAATAGACATAAATGAAACGACAAATTAGAAATTGGACTTTACGGCTTGCAGCAACTGGACTTTTGCTGTTAACGTTTCTTATTGGAATTGTTTTGAATCCTTCCTTGCTCTATGCAAATCGGACAACGATTAGCAACTACACTATTTATCACAACTCTGCACTTGACGAAATTTTTTCTGCACGACTTGCCGATGCAACAACTTTAATTAACGCAAGTGAACTTTTTGACAGCAATCTTAAACTTGACATTTGTTTGAACGATGGTTCAACTTATCCGAAGTTGATGCGTTTTTTAAGAGGACAAGCATTTGGTTGGGGCTTTGCTGACAAAGTTGTTTTAATGGGTAACGCAAACTACACAGACAATACTGTTGAACTCAACGGCTATAAGTGGAACTTCACTCAACTTATTGCACACGAAGAAACACACTGCTTACAGTTTCACAAGTTTGGTTTTTGGAAATCAAATCCTATTGCAGGTTATCCAAATTGGAAATGGGAAGGTTATCCAGAATATGTTGCAAGACGAAATGCTGACCAACTTGACTTGAGCAAAAATATTTCAAACAAGTTAGAGCAAGAAAAAGCAAATGCAGACGGTTGGGCAATTTTTTTTTCCGACAACAGTATTTCACCAAAAGAATATTACAACTCATGGCTTCTTGTTCAGTATTGCCTTGACATTAAACAAATGACTTACGAAAAATTACTTGCTGATACAACAAGCGAGCAAGAAACTTCACAACAAATGATACATTGGTATTCCAAGCAAACACAACAATAAATGTTCAATGCTTCTAATAACATTTTTTATATGTGTAAAAATAATAATAGCATTTTTGAATAATGTAAAACAATAAGTTTTTATTGTTTCTCAGAAAAATCACGATAATTTTTTAATGCAAAATTTTAAACACTAATTCTTTTAGTAGTTCACCTTCGGTAGTATCGCCTCTTTCCACACCTTTCGATTTTAAATCATATTCGCGCAAGTACGAAAAAATAGATTTTAATTTTCCAACACTATAATTTTTTGCTGCTACTTCGTAGTCTTTAACAAAAAATGGATGAACTCCCATTGCCGCTGCCGCAGTTTTTTTGTCGCTTATAAAATGATAAGTAAGCAATTTGCAAAAATAACCATACAGCGATGAAACTGTCATCACCATTGGATTGTCTTTTTCATTTGCTCCAAAATAATTGATAATACGATTTGCTTTTAATGTTTCTTTTTTTCCAATTGCGGTTTGCAATTCAAAAATATTATAGTCTTTGCTAATGCCAATATTTGTTTGAATATGTTCGGGAGTTATTTCCGATTTTGGAGCAAGGTTAATCATTAATTTATCTAACTCATTGGTAATTTTACTCAAACTTGTTCCCAAATATTCGGTAAGCATAGCGCTTGCTTTAGGACCAACGGTATAATCTTTTCCTTTTAAATAATTATTAATCCAGTCGGGAACTTGATTGTCGTATAATTTTTTTGTTTCAAACAACACAGCCAGTTTATCAATCAATTTTGCAATAGCAGTTCGTTTGTCAATACTTTTGTATTTGTAGCAAAATACTAAAATGGTTGATGATAAAGGATTTTCGAGGTATAATTCAAATGGAGTTTTTTGTTTTTCTTTTTTTGCGTCTTTATCTTCTTTTTTAATTAAATCTTTTATGTCTTGTGCTTCTTTTACAATAATTACTTGATATTCGCTCATCATCGGAAAGCGTTTTGCTGCTCCCACTATATCAGCTGTAGAAACATCTCTTCCATAAAGAATGGTTTGATTAAATTCTCGCTCTCCTTCATCAAGTACATTGTTTTCAATATAGTCAGAGATAATGTCAATAAAATAAGGCTCATCGCCCATTAGAAAATATACTGGTTTGTATATTTTCTTTTTTAAATCCGACATTATTGTATTAAAATCCATAAAAAAATTTCGATTATTATTTTTTATTCAAATCTTAAATGTTTCACCGTCAATCCATTGTTGATAAGCTCATTCAAAGCATCAATGCCAATTTTCAAATGTTCATCCACAAAATTTTGTGTTACTTTTTTATCACTTTCTGTAGTTTTTACTCCTTCCGAAATCATTGGTTGGTCGCTTACTAAAAGTAAAGCACCTGTTGGAATTTCATTAAAAAATCCTGTACTAAAAATAGTAGCAGTTTCCATATCAATTCCCATAGCACGAATGGTTCTTAAATATTCTTTAAAATTTTCATCGTGTTCCCAAACACGCCTGTTGGTAGTATATACAGTTCCTGTCCAATAATCTTTGTTATGATTTCTGATGGTTGTAGAAATTGCTTTTTGCAAACTAAATGCAGGTAATGCAGGAACTTCTGGCGGAAAATAATCGTTTGATGTTCCTTCGCCACGAATGGCTGCAATTGGTAAAATCAAATCGCCTAATTCGTTTTTCTTTTTCAATCCGCCACATTTTCCTAAAAACAAAACTGCTTTAGGTTGTATGGAGCTGAGCAAATCCATTATTGTAGCAGCATTGGCGCTTCCCATTCCAAAATTGATAATGGTAATTCCTTTTGCTGTTGCATTTGGCATTGGCATATCCAAACCTTTTATTTCAACATTGTTCCAGTCGGCAAACATTTTTACATATTTACCAAAATTGGTTAGTAAAATATATTCACCAAATTCATTTAGCGGAGTGCCAGTGTATCGTGGTAACCAATTTGTTACAATTTCTTCTTTGGTTTTCATTTTTTTTTAATTTGTTTTAGCGAAAGTACAAATTAAGATGCCTGTTAAAATGTTTGTTGAGAAATTTTAATAAAAACTATTGATGTAATTCGTAATCAGGATTGGTGGTAATAAATTCAATTTTTATATCATCAATATAATTTGTAGTTCCCGTATCGTCCCAAAAATAAAAACGTAAACTATCAGTTATTGTATTTACATTTTCGGGCAATGGTAACCCAAATTGTACTTTTGTCCATTCATTTGAATAGATATAATTTTTTGTTTCAAATGCATTGTAATTAATAGATTTTCCGTTTCTCACAAAATCCAAAACGAGTGTGCATTTTCCTAAATTGGGTTGCGATTTTAACATGGCAGTAGCTCTAATTTTTGAAACTGCGTAATGTGTCAAATAACTTGGAATAGGCAATAAATAGGATGCAGAAAATGAATTTTTTTTGCTTGTAAGTGTGCAAAATTTTCCAGAAAATGATTCTTTATCTGTGTATTGATTTTGGTTTTCGGGTTTTTCAAAATCAAATTTTAACTGCGAATAATTTTGAATAATATTTTTTGGAATTGGATAAATGGCTTCTGTTTTTAATCGAAAAAAATGATCAAAATAAATTTCGGAAGAATTGCCATCGGCTGGAATAATTCCATTTCTAAATTGATACGTTTGTAATAAACTCAATGCACAAAGTAACACCAGTAAAATTTTAATTCCATAGTTGATAATGTTTTTCTTAATACTTTGAATCAAATATGCAAGCAAAATTGCAGGTAAAAAATAAATATCAACATGTGCTCTTTGACTGTATGATGTTGGTCCGTAAGTCCAGCTCCACCAACAACTATTTATAAAAACAATCAAACATAAATACAAAAACGCATTGAGAGCTTTTATTCTGTTTTTCATTTTTAACAATCCCAAAATGCTAATTGCAATTAGTGGGGTGTATAAAAACCAACCTTTTCGAAAACTGAAAAGTGCATCAAAAAAATGCGGATTGTTAAAATAATAATGTTCGCCTGTGTATGGATTTAAAAATAATTTTCCGCTTTGCAAATACCAAAGAATAGGTACTATTGAAACAATAGCAATGCAGCTAAAAAAACAAATCCAAACTATTTTTCTTGTGTAGTTTGATTTGAAAATTGAAATAATTTTGTTGTTGCTAGCGCCAAAAAATGGTAACAGAAACAAAACAATAATATCCTGCGGACGAGTGATTGCAAGCAGTGCAAGCAACAGCATTATTTTTAATAGTGCATTGTTTTTTTTATAATCGTTCTGAAATAAAACAAATAAATAATAAGCCAATGCACTTATTAAAAAAAACAAA
>JAYTXX010000080.1:0-4068 GCA_043742725.1 Bacteroidota bacterium
AATAATATATTTACGAATTTATAGATTTTCATTTTTCTCTCCAAATAAATTCAATCGTTGATACAATTTGCTTTTGCGTTCGGTTAAAAATAAATCAATCAATAATAAAACAAAAGCAATGGCTACAAACCACTGAAATCGGTCTTCATAGTCGCTATACATTTTGCTATCGAATTGCTTTTTTTCTAATTTATTAATTGCTTCTAATACATTTTTTAAACCTGCATCGGAATTACTCGCTCTAACATAAATTCCATTTCCTGCTGCTGCAATTTCTTGCAAAGCATTTTCATCCAACTTGGTTACAATTGTATTTCCATCTTTATCTTTTCTATAACCTTCTTTTACATTTCCTTTAAACATTGGTATTGGCGAGCCATTTTCAGAACCCATTCCAATGGTGTGAATTGTAATTCCTTTTTCCGCAGCACTTTCAGCAGCTCTAATAGCGTCATCTTCATGGTTTTCACCATCAGTAATTATTACTATTGCTTTGTTTTTTCCTTCATCTTTTCCAAACGATTCCATTGCCATGTCAATGGCTGAACCAATTGCTGTTCCTTGTGTTGGAATCATATCGGTGTTTATACTTTCCAAAAATAATTTAGCCGCTGAATAATCTGTGGTTATTGGTAATTGCACAAACGATTCTCCTGCAAAAACAACAATTCCAATTCTATCTCCTTCTAATTTGTCAATCAATTTTGAGATGGCTTGTTTTGATTTTTCCAATCTGTTTGGTTGCAAATCCTCTGCTTTCATACTGTTTGAAACATCCAAACAAATCATCAAATCGGCACCTTTGCGTTTTACTTCTTCCAATTTTGTTCCTACTTGCGGATTTATAATTCCAATTATTAAAAATGTAAAGGCAATGCTGAATAAAATAAATTTCCAAAATCGTTTTGATTTTGATACATCTGGAAATAATTGTTGTATTATAGTTATATCACCATACGTTTTTAAGGCTTTTTTTCTCCATCGATTTACCAGCCAATAAATGACAATAAACAAAGGAATTAAGCCCAATGCATAGAAATAATATTTATTTTCTAATTGATACATATACCTTACGGAATGCTTTTAAACACTGTGTTTTTTAATAAAAATTCGATCAATAATAACAATGCTGCTGCAATTGCAAATGGTAAAAAATGCTCTGCTTTATTCGTAAAATTTTTCTCTTCAAAAATTGTTTTTTCTAATCTGTCAATTTCTTTATAGATGTCTTTTAGTTTTCCATTATCTGTTGCACGAAAATATTTTCCACCAGTCATTACAGCTATTTCTCCCAATGTTTTTTCATCAATGTTTACATCTACATAACCATATTGAAAACTGCCATCGGGATACATAGCAATAGGTGAAAGTGCTTTACCCATTGTTCCAACGCCAATTGTATAAACACGAACATCAAATGCTTTTGCAATTTCGGCTGCTGTTAGTGGTGCTACCGAACCTTGATTATTTACTCCATCAGTTAAAAGAATTACAACTTTGCTTTTTGCTTTACTATCTTTTACCCTCGAAATAGCTGTTGCCAAGCCATTTCCAATTGCAGTTCCATCAGCAACCATTCCTGTGTGAATACCTTCAAACAAATTTTTTATTACTGCATGGTCAGTTGTTAAAGGGCATTGTGTAAAACTTTCGCCACTAAAAATTACTAAACCAATTCTATCATTCGGGCGACTATCAATAAAATCAACAGCTACTTCTTTTGCTGCTTCAATTCGGTTTGGTTTAAAATCTTTTGCAAGCATACTTCCCGAAATATCCAATGCCAACACAATATCTATTCCTTGCGTTTTTACATCTTTAAAACTTGAACGTGATTGTGGGCGAGCTAAAACTATTATTAATAAAGCAATTGCAAGTATTCGTAAAACAATTAAGCTATGACGTAAGTATTGTTTTGCTGTTGGTTTTAGTCCGTGAAAATTTTCAAAACTTGAAACTTTTAATTCCGCAGTGTAAGTTTTATTTTTCCATATATGCCAAGCGATTATTGCTGGAATAACCAACAATAGCCAAAACAATTCTTTGTTTGCAAACGTTATATCATTGAAAAAATCAAACATTTTTATGCGCTCTGTTATTTGTTTTCTACTGAATATTCTTCTTCTCTTTTTGTTCCGTTGATAAAATCTTCAGCATTTTTCATACTCATTTCATTTTCATTTGGCAATGGTTGTTCTTTTGCAAACTTTACCAAATCAGCTAATAGAAGCACTTGCTTTAATTTTAATTTACTTTCGTTATCAATGGCTACATTTCTAAAACCTAAAATTATTTCATCTGTAGTTTGTTCCATTGCTTGAATTTTAAATCTATTTTCAATGTATTCACGCAAAATATCTGTCAATGAACTATGATACAATTTTAGTTTTCCTTCTTGCCAAAGTTTTTCTTGTTTTAGCTTTTCTAATTTTTCAATTGCAATAATATGTGCTGGAATTTTTGGTGCTTCAGGTTCTATAAAAACAGGTTTGTTTTTTCGGTAACGTCTAACAAAATAAATAATTAAAATGATTGCAAGTATTGCAACTAAACTGCTATAAACAATAATGGTATTGTCTTTTAGCCAATCAATCCAATTGTAGGTTTGTTCAAAAGGTGGTTTTATATCTTTTATATTTTGAGTTGTATCAACTGAAATTGTGTTCACTTGCAACAACAATGCTTCGGTAAAAATTCCATTTGTATCGTTGTTTACAATAAATTTTAATGGTGGCACTGCCCAATATCCACTATCGAAAGAAGTGATGTAAAGTGTTTTTGTTTGTACAAATTCAAATGGATTATTTTTATCAGGAATAATGGTATCAATTTTTGTTTGACTAACAATTTCAATTTCTTTTCTAATGGTATCAGCTATTTCAGGGAATTTAATTTTTATTTGTTTTCCATTATCTACTTTGTATTGAATGCTTAATTGTAATTTTATTTGCTGTCCAATTTGAATAACATTACTATCCAATTTTGCAGTTGCTTTTATTTCTTGAGCATAAGATGAAGATGAAATGCAAAGAAACATCAGCAACAAAAATGTTGAATAAAAAAATAATTTATTTCTTAAGTTTAATTTCATTCGTCTTTCTATCTCCGTTTAAACAAACTGATTAATGGTTGTATATACGATTCTGCTGTGTCAATATTGGCAGTATCTACACCACTTTTATTGAAAGTATCTTTTAAATATGCTTCACGTTTTTTTGCACTCACTAAAAAATGATTTCTAACATTTTTATCGCTTGTATCAACCCACTTCAACATTCCTGTTTCAGCATCCATTAATTTTACTAAACCAATATTTGGTAATTCTTTTTCTCGTTTATCAATTATTTTCAATGCTACTAAATCATGTTTTTTATTTGCAATTTTTAAAGCATCTGAAAAATTATCAGACATAAAATCAGAAATAATAAATGCAATACTTCTTTTTTTGATAACGCTTGTTAAATATTTTAATGCAAGTTGAACATCTGTTTTTTTATGTTCTGGTTTAAATTCAATTAAGTCGCGAATGATTCGTAAAACGTGGCTTTTTCCTTTTTTAGGAGGAATAAATTTTTCAATCTTATCAGTAAAAAATATAATTCCAATTTTATCATTATTTTGAATAGATGAAAAAGCAAGTACTGCACAAAGTTCTGTAATCAAATCTTGTTTCAACTGTTTTTGTGTCCCAAATTCGCCAGAGGCGCTCACATCCACAAGCAGCATTACCGTCATTTCTCTTTCTTCTTCAAACACTTTTACAAAAGGTGTATTAAAACGGGCTGTAACATTCCAATCGATTGAACGAATATCATCTCCAGGCTGGTATTCGCGCACTTCGCTAAAAGTCATACCACGCCCTTTAAAAGCACTATGATATTCTCCCGAAAAAATTTGGTTGGAGAGACCCCGTGTTTTTATTTCAATTTTTCTTACTTTCTTTAACAGTTCTGATGTTTCCATTATACTAATTACGAATAAATACGAATTTACAAATTGCGGAGTACGAATTACGAATGAATACTAATTTACAAATGAGTCTTTCCTGCAATTGTTTAAACATAGATT
>JAYTXX010000081.1:0-8809 GCA_043742725.1 Bacteroidota bacterium
TTTATATATATTCAAATAAAGTGTGGTAACAAAATCGGAACAATCAATTCCTTGTTTGTCCGTTCCTCCATATTTGTATTGAGTTCCGTACCACTCATCAATTAAAGCATAGAGTTTTGTATTGGTAATTTTAGCTTCATCTACATTTAAAAGTGTGGCATATTTTTTTTGAATTTTTTTTGATGAGATATTTTCAGTTTTGTTTTCTGCTTTTGAAATTTCTTTTCCCGATTTGCAGGAATACAAAAAACTAAATGCACACAAAAGTAGTATGTAATGTTTTTTACAAAAAAATGATTTAAAAAAATTCATGAGCATTTAGTTAATCAAAAATAATTTTATTAATGCTCGGTTTAAGAATGGAGTAGAGGAGTTTATTAAATGTAAATTGTTAATTGCGCATTATTTCAATTGCAGTTGAATTGGCAACGTGATAGTGGTTTCAATTGTTTTTCCATCTTTACTTGCAGGAATCCATTTGGGCATGTTTTTCACAACACGCAATGCTTCATTGTCCAATTCGGTATTTATTCCACGCAAAATTTTTGCTGATTTTACAGTTCCATTTTTATCAATCAAAAGTTGAATGTAAATTTTAGTATTGCTACTCGTTTCGGCATCCATATTATTTGGGTATTTAAAATTTTGTTTAATATATTTTGCCAGTGAATCGTTTCCTCCAACAAATTGAGCTTGTGTATAAGTTGCATTCGTTTTAATTTTTTCTGCCATGTTATATTCTTGCATAGCAGCTGGTGAAGCAGCAACTGGTTTTTCGTCTTTTGATTTTTTTGTACTTTTTGTTAATACGGTTTCTTCTCTTGTTGTTGTTGAACCGTCAGTACCATCGCCATCAAATAAATTATTTTTATCGGTTGCCACAGTTGTCGGCTGTGCTGCAGCCATATCGTTAGCAGCAAATCCGCCTATTGTTCTTTCGTCATTTTTTAAACCCGAATTTTCATTTATTATTTTTATGTTTTCAGCATTCGAGGTTTTAGGCGAATTTGGTTTTTCTTGCATTAAAACATTTTTATCTGGTTCATTTTTTTTTGTTTCTTCTTTGTTTGTTAATGTTGTGAATGTGTTTACAGCAATAGGTTTTTGAGCTTCTGTTTTTTCTAAAATAGTATTTTCTTTTGGTTGTTGTAAGTCTGCAATGTTTGAATTTTTAAAATTTTTTGAATTGAAAAAATTAAATAAAAACACACTTCCTATTAATACTAAAATTCCTGCTGCAATTGATAAAATTGTTTTGTAATGAATGCCAATTATTTTTTTCTTCGAAAATTTTTCTTCAATCAATTGGTTAATAGTTTCAATTCGATTTCTGTTTTTAACCAGTTGCAATCCCTCTAATGCATCGGAACATAAATCGCAATGGAGCACATGTTTTTCAACCCGATGTTCTTCTTTCGCAGAAAGTTTTTTATCAATGTAATCAAACATTGTTTGCTCCGAAATGCAATCAGTTGTTGAAAATATTTTATGTTCTAAATTTTTGCTCATTTAATTTGCTTGTAAATTCGATTCAACACAAATTTTTAAATTTCGTTTTCCATTTTGAATATAGCTTTTTACATTATTCATCGTAAGGCTTGTTATTTGCGAAACTTCAGTATAACTTTTTTCTTGTAAAAAAAATAATTCAATACACAATCGTTGTTCATTATTAAGTTTTTTAATACAATCTTCCATAAGTGTTAGTTCTGTTTCTTTCCTATCTTCAATGGTTAGATGCAATTGATAATTCAATTCCACAATATCTTTTTCAAATTCTTTGAAATGATTATTTTTAGATGACTTTGAACGCAATTGCATTAAACAATAATTTTTGCAAACCATTTGAAGCCAAGGTTTAAACTGTTTTATTTCGTATTTTTTTAAGTCGATTAAAAGTTTTTCAAAAAGTTGCATACTTGCATCTTGCGCATCGTCTTCGTTTTTTAAATATTTCATACACACACCAAAAATTAAATGTGTGTACCGTTGAAATAAAACACCAACAATATAATTGTTCTCTGTGTGCTTATACTTTGTAAGCAAACTATTATCATCAAGGCTATTTAGTTCTTCCGAATTCATATTACATCACAAAAGTAAAATATTTATTTTGCGTTTATACGTTGATAGCACTAATAGGTAAAAATTGTTAAAGAACTTTCTGTTATATATTTTTTTAGATACCTATTTTTTTTTACATTTGTAGGCTTATAGAAAGCGAGGCATAGTTTGTGCTTTGTATTTTTTAAATAAAATGAAAAAAATAGTACTTATATTATTCTTATTTGTTTCTGTTACCTTTTGGATGGCTTTTAAAATAGACCAGGCAGAAGAAGCAAGTGCGAGAAAAAAAGTACAATATATCTACGCTTTTACCAAGTGGATTGATTGGCCAGATAATACCAAAAAAGGAAATTTTGTTATTGGAATTATAGGAAACAATGCTCCATTAACAAATCAATTTAATCTTTTAGCATCCGAAAAAGTAGTAGCATCTCAAAAACTGGAGATAAAAAATCTTTCATCAGTAGCGGATGTTTCACAGTGTCAGATTGTTTATGTTTTATCCGAAAATTCAGCGCAACTTCCCGAAATATATATTAAATCAAAAGGAACTAACGCTTTAATCATTAGCGAAAAACAAGGTTTATTAAAACAAGGTTCAGGAATAAATTTTGTTATTGTGGAGAATAAATTAAAATTTGAAGTTAATAAATTGAATATTGAAAAAAATAACCTAAAAGTGAATTCTCAACTCATAGAGTTGTCTGTTAAATAAATTTTATATATTTACATTAGAATTGAAATGTTTAAGTTAAAAAATATATTTGTTTTTGCACTATTGTTAATAATAACAATAGTTTCAAATGCTCAACAAGAAAAGGTTAGTGCAGCTTATGCGTTTTTGAAACAGGGTAACCTAGATAGCGCAAAAATTGTAATAAACGATGCTGTTGTTAATCCTCAAACTACTAACGATCCACAGGCTTGGTACTTGCGTGGTTTTATTTACAAATCTATTTACAACAAAACAGAAAAAGGAAACAAACAATCGCCAGCTCGTATGGAAGCATTAAGTTCCTTTAAAAAGTCATTAACAATTGATACTACTCAAGAAAATATACAAGAAAACAGTAACAACATCAAGTATTTAGCAACTACTATTTATAATGATGTTTCAGCCAGTTTAGATGCTTTGGATTACGAAACAGCGATAAAAAATTATGAATTATTTAGAAATTACTTCTCGTTATTGGATAATTCACCGAACAATGTAAAACAAAAAGATGTTGAATTTCAAAATGCACTAGCTTCCGTTTATACCAAGATATACGAAACGGACAAAAAAACGAAAATAGAATTCTTTAATCTTGCAAAAGCTTCCTACGAAATGGTTTTAAAGCTTGATTCTAATAATATTAGTGCAAACTATAACATGGGAATTTTGTATTACAATCAAGCTGTTAATTTAATTAACCAATCGGATTTTGATTTGGATATTGTTGCTTTAAATGATATACAAGACAATTCAATCAGCTTATTCAAAGAGTCGCTTCCCTTTATGGAAAAGGCTTATGAATTAGATCCTAAACGTAGAGAAACATTGTTGGGCTTGTCTGGAATTTATTTTAGTTTAAATGAATTTGAAAAATCGAATATGTTTAAACAAAAATTAGAAGAGATAGAAAAACAAAAATAAGTTTTAACAAAACAAGCAACTCTGCAAACTATTTATGAAGTTTAGATTTACAATTGGTAGAAAAATAGGATTAGGCTTCGGTGTAATCATTTTTTTAGTCGTTGTATCCTTCTTGTTTACGAATATCACATTAATAGATAGTCGTAAAAAAACCGACCAAGTAACTACTATTTACAATCCTTCCGTTGCTACTTTAAAAGAATTAGATAATTTAATAAATCGTTCAAAATTTTTAATCACAAAGTGGTATTATGTACCAACTGGAAATGATGCGTTTGATAAAAAAAATCTACGCAAAATTTTAAATGAAGAATATCCACTTGTTGTAGAAAAAATTAAAAAATATAATGTTAATTGGAATAAAGATGAACAAGAAAGCATTGAAACAATTCTTTCTTTGGTAGAACAAATGTTTACGAGTTATAAAGAAGATATAATGGCAAAACTCAATTCATTTGATTCCTATAATGATTCCAATATTAAAGTAGAAGCCTTGTTTCCATTCGAAGCTTTGGACGATAAATATCAATTGATAAATGAAAATTTAATCAGCTTGATTGATAAGCAAAATTCAAATGCTTCAGAAAATTCAAATGAAATGTTGAACTCATTTAGTTTTCTTCAACGAGTTGTTATTTGGCTTGGAATTATACTTGTTTTTGGAGGAATACTCATTGCTGTTTTCACAGTTCGTACAATCGTTCGCCCAATTCAACAGCTAAAAAAAATATTGCTCATGATGGGAAAAGGGGTTTTGCCAGAAGAGCGAATAAAAGATAGAAATGATGAAATTGGTGAAATGTCAATTGCATTAAACGATTTGATTGATGGCATGGCTCGCACAACTGAATTTGCTCGTGAAGTAGGTTCGGGAAACTTTATTTCTCATTACAAACCTTTAAGCGATGAGGATACATTGGGTGCAGCATTATTAAAAATGCGTGAAGACTTACGTGAAAATGAACGAATACTTGAAGCAAAAGTTGTTGAACGTACCGAAGAAGTTGTTCGCCAAAAAGAAGAGATAGAAACTCAAAATCAAGAATTAGAAGTACTCTATAAACATGTTACGGATAGTATCAAATATGCAAAACGTATTCAAGAAGCAATACTTCCACCTGATAGTTTAGTGAAAAAAATATTGCCAAACTCCTTTGTGTTATACAAACCAAAAGATATCGTTAGTGGTGATTTTTATTGGATAGACCAAAAAGATGGCAAAACACTTTTTGCTGCTGTTGATTGTACAGGACACGGTGTTCCAGGTGCTTTCATGTCAATCGTTGGATATAACATATTGAAGTATGTTGTAAACAATAATAACTTTACCAAGCCATCATCAATTCTCGATAGTTTAAATGAAGGAGTAAGCGAAACATTGCATCACGGGCACGAAGAATCCAATGCCAAAGATGGAATGGATTTATCGTTGTGCACAATTGATTTTAAAACATTAGAACTAGAGTATGCTGGAGCATACAACCCTTTGTATCTTATTAGAAATGGAGAGTTAATTCAAACCAAAGCAGATAAATTTCCAATAGGATTATTTTTGGGCGAAGAAAAAAAGAAATTTACAAATCATACAATACAGCTACAAAAAGGTGATTCCGTCTATATCTTTTCTGATGGTTATGCCGATCAATTTGGTGGACCTAATGGTAAAAAATTTATGGCAAATCATTTCAGAAATTTATTATTAGATATTCATAAGAAGCCCGTTGAACAACAAAAAATAATACTTGACAAAACCATCGAAGAATGGAGAGGACCACTTGATCAAGTTGATGATATTTTAGTGATAGGACTAAAAATCGAATAGACGAAAATTATATTTCTTTCCACAAAATGTTTTTTTATCAACAAAAATTGCTGTAGATAGAAAAAATATTTTATTTTTACTCCATAGAAATACAGATAAAATGGTAGCAATAAAAAAAGTATCTTTTTTATTGTTGTTGTTTATTTTTATATCGCCCATCAACAGTGGGTTTTGCACGATTTACATTTTTATAAAAATATAAAATAGATAGTTCCGTTAATTATTCAAACATGGAAAACATGAAAAAAATATTACTCATTCTTACCTTTTTGGTAATCTGTACCGTTGCTTTTTCGCAAGCACCTCCCGAAGGAATAAATTACCAAGCAATTGCAAGAAGTGCATCTGGAAATGCACTGGGTAATACGTCTTTGAATATTCGTTTTACCATTCATGATAATGCAGCTTCTGGACCTGTAGTTTACCAAGAAGTTCATCTTAGCTTAACCACAAATCCATACGGATTGTTTACCACATCAATCGGTGGAGGAACCCCAGTTTCAGGGACATTTTCAGCAATAAATTGGGGATTAGGAAATAAATTTTTAGAAGTAGAAGTTGATGATGGAAGTGGGTATGCTTCAATGGGAAGTATCCAAATGATGAGCGTACCATATGCTCTTTATGCAAAAACAGCTGGAGGAGTTGCAGGATCAACTGGAGTTACAGGTGCAACAGGTACAAATGGAACTAATGGAGCAACAGGTGCAACAGGAACAAACGGAACAAATGGAAATACAGGAGCAACAGGTTCTGTAGGAGCCACAGGAGCAGGTATAACAGGTGCAACAGGAAACAATGGAATAGAGGGAGTTACGGGTGCAACAGGTTCGGTAGCAGCTACAGGAGTAGGCTCAACTGGTGCTACAGGAAATAACGGAATCAATGGTTCAACAGGAGCCACAGGCACAAATGGACTTGATGGAAACACAGGCGCAACAGGTTCAGTAGGAGCCACAGGAAACAATGGAATAGATGGAGTAACGGGTGCAACAGGAACAAATGGAACAAATGGAAATACTGGTGCAACAGGTTCAGTAGGAGCCACAGGAGCAGGTATAACAGGAGCAACAGGAAACAATGGAATAGATGGAGTAACAGGAGCAACAGGTTCAGTAGGAGCAACTGGAGTAGGTTCAACGGGTGCGACGGGAACGAACGGTTCAACGGGAGCAACAGGAACAAATGGACTTGATGGAAATACTGGTGCAACAGGTTCAGTAGGAGCTACCGGAACCAATGGAACAAATGGTTCTATAGGTGCGACAGGAACAAACGGAACGAACGGTTCAACAGGAACTAATGGAATAGATGGAGTAACAGGAGCAACAGGAACAACAGGAACAAATGGACTTGATGGAAATACAGGTGCAACAGGTTCAGTAGGAGCTACAGGAGCAGGTATAACAGGAGCTACAGGAAACAATGGAATAGATGGAGTAACAGGTGCAACAGGTTCAGTAGGAGCTACTGGAACTAATGGAACAAATGGTTCTATAGGTGCAACAGGAACAAACGGAACAAATGGTTCAACAGGTGCGACAGGAAGTAACGGAACGAACGGTTCAACGGGAGCAACAGGAACAAATGGACTTGATGGAAATACAGGTGCAACAGGTTCAACTGGAACCAACGGAACGAATGGAAATACAGGAGCAACAGGTTCTGTAGGTTCAACAGGAGCCACAGGAAATAATGGAATAGATGGAGTAACAGGATCGACTGGTACAAACGGAACGAATGGAAATACTGGTTCAACTGGTTCAGTAGGTTCAACAGGAACTAATGGAACAAATGGTTCAACTGGTGCGACAGGAAATAACGGAACAAACGGTTCAACAGGAGCCACAGGAAATAATGGAATAGATGGAGTAACAGGATCGACTGGTACAAACGGAACGAATGGAAATACAGGAGCAACAGGTTCAGTAGGCGCAACGGGAACAGGTTTAACTGGTGCAACAGGAACCAACGGAACAAATGGTTCAACAGGTGCGACAGGAACTAATGGAACAAATGGTTCAACGGGTGCAACAGGAAATAACGGAACGAACGGTTCAACAGGAGCCACAGGAAACAATGGAATAGATGGAGTAACAGGATCGACTCGTACAAACGGAACGAATGGAAATACAGGAGCAACGGGTGCAACCGGAACCAATGGAACTAACGGTAACACGGGAACAACCGGTGCAACAGGAACTAATGGAACCAACGGTAACACAGGAACAACCGGTGCAACAGGAACTAATGGAACTAACGGTAACACAGGAACAACTGGAGCAACAGGAACCAACGGAACAAACGGTTCAACAGGAGCAACAGGAACTAATGGAATAGATGGAGTAACAGGATCAACTGGTACAAACGGAACGAATGGAAATACTGGTTCAACAGGTTCAGTAGGTTCAACAGGAACTAATGGAACAAATGGTTCAACTGGTGCGACAGGAAATAACGGAACAAACGGTTCAACAGGAGCCACAGGAACTAATGGAATAGATGGAGTAACAGGAGCAACAGGTTCAGTAGGCGCAACGGGAACAGGTTTAACTGGTGCAACAGGAACCAACGGAACAAATGGTTCAACAGGTGCGACAGGAAATAACGGAACGAACGGTTCAACGGGAGCAACAGGAACAAATGGACTTGATGGAAATACTGGTGCAACAGGTTCAGTAGGAGCTACTGGAACAAATGGTTCTATAGGTGCAACAGGAAATAACGGAACGAACGGTTCAATAGGAGCCACAGGAAACAATGGAATAGATGGAGTAACAGGATCGACTGGTACAAACGGAACGAATGGAAATACAGGAGCAACAGGTTCAGTAGGTGCAACGGGAACAGGTTTAACTGGTGCAACAGGAACCAATGGAACAAATGGTTCAACAGGAGCTACAGGAACTAACGGAACAAATGGTTCAACAGGAGCCACAGGAACAAATGGACTTGATGGAAATACTGGTGCAACTGGTTCGGTAGGAGCAACTGGAGTAGGTTCAACTGGAGCAACAGGAACCAATGGAACAAATGGTTCAACGGGAGCGACAGGAACTAACGGAACAAATGGTTCAACGGGTGCAACAGGAAATAACGGAACGAATGGAAATACTGGAGCAACCGGTTCAGTTGGTTCAACAGGAACTAATGGAACAAATGGCTCAACAGGAGCTACAGGAAATAACGGAACAAATGGTTCAATAGGAGCCACAGGAAATAATGGATCAGATGGAGTAACGGGTGCAACAGGAACTAACGGAACGAATGGAAATACTGGATCA
>JAYTXX010000082.1:0-32059 GCA_043742725.1 Bacteroidota bacterium
TGATGCAAAAGAAACAGGGCAAATGTTATTTTTCTTTTGTCTTGAAACAAAAGAAACAAAAATTCAAGAAAAGGTCATCGGCTAACGCACAAGCTGGCAAGCCCCCGCAACCTTTTCTGGCTTACGCGCCTGTGGGAATAAAGAGTTGTGCAAAAAATAGAATTGTTTTTATTTTAAAGAAATTTAACTATCAACTTGAGTTATATAAAAAAATCTTTTACTTCGATTTCAAGAATTAAAGCTAATTTTTCAAGATTTTTCACAGAAATATTGTATTTACCACTTTCAACTTTATTTACGAATTCACGGGTAACTTCAGCTTCAAAGGCTAATTGATTTTGCGACATTTTTTGTTTTATTCGATTTTTACGAATGTTACTGCCGACAAGAAAAAGTATATCATTTTTAGTCCTCACAATTTAAAAATGAGGCTCTTTATAAAAAGAATAGTGAAATATATTTCACTATTTGAAAATTGTTAATATATTTGTTTGAATAATACTATGTTATAAAACCAAAAATTATGAAACAAAACACTGATTCTAGATTGCTAAAAGCAAAAGAGGTTACAAAAGACCAGTTAATAAATAAAATAAAATCCTCTGACCCAACACGTTTCGACCAAATGTTAATTGAGAGTGAAGAAAGAAAAACGTATTACTTTGTAAAATACAATTCCGTTGCATACACAAGAACTCCACTCATCTTAAAGTTTCCTTTGTTTAAAGATTTGGTAAGTGATTTTGAAAAATCAATAAAAAATAGTGGGGAAATAACTGTCTTAGAAAATGAAAATCTAATTTCAAAAGTCAAGTCAAGATCCATAAATTTAGATAAGGCGAACTCTGTTTCAGCCGGTGATAAAGTTAAAAATATAACTTCAAAAGTTTCCGATACATATTCTTCTATAAAAAATACATCATTAACATCTGTAGTAGGTTCGGCAATAGGTTCTAGTATAAGTAAACTGATAGAAGCAGAACCAGAAAATCAATCAAATTCAATATCCGATTTAGGTTACTATATTCCAAAAATACATCCTAAGTTTAATGGTAAAAGTTTAGTCTTCTCAGAATTAAAAATCTCCACAGAGAATGACAAAGTTAAATTAAAACAACCAGTATATTATATTCCAAGTGAAACTGAAAGATCCACCTGCAATACTTGTAAAGGCGATATGTATACAACTTGTACAGAAACCGAATGCCGTGGCCAACACATTTACGATTGTAGTAAATGTCGTACATCTGGAAAATTAGATTGCGATGATTGTAATGCTAGAGGTGAATACAGTTGTCCAAGTTGTAATGGTAGAGGTTCATTAAAATGTTCTAGCTGTGACGGCAGCGGTAGAGATAAGAATAGTGGATCTATTCATTCAAAGTGTAGAAGTTGCAATGGAAGTGGCGAAAGAAAATGTAGCTCATATAATAAGTCAAGTAGTCTTATTGGTGGTTTAGCTGCAGCAGGTATCAAAAAAGCAGCTGGCAATGAATATTGTGGAGGATCTGGAATAATCCGATGCTCAAAATGTAGTGCTACTGGAAAAATTACTTGCGACAAATGTGAAGGAGACGGTAGAATAGAATGTAAAACCTGTCATGGTGACCATGTTGATAATCGCTACGGCAAAGTAGATTGTAGGACATGTGAAACCGCTGGCGAACTCGCTTCTATTTCTTATATTGAAACTGAAGTTAAAGTAGATAATTTAGATTTAATTTTTACTGATGGTAAAAAAATTGACGCTCCAAATTTTGGGGTTGATACAATTAAAAAATATACAAATACAAATGGTCAAATAGCACTTACATATAAGAACCTAAATGGTGAAAATAAAGACGCTTATGATGATTATAGCTCCTTTTGTTCAAAAAGCGCACTTACTCAAATTGGGGCGAGTAAAGAAAAATATCCTAAATTAATAATTGAGGAAATGTATTACGAAGGCGTACCTTGTTCTACATTTAATTATAATCATATTTTATCAGCAACTTTTCATGATGTTTCTGTTCTAAGTATTGACAAAGAACAAGATGTTTTATTTCACAGTAACCCTACAGCTGTTGCAGAAGAAAAAGAAAAAATTGGAGCAATAATTGGCGAACTTTTTAAAAAGGCATTTTCTACTAAATCATTCAAAGATAAAATAGACCGTAAACATGAAATGTTTTTAATGGTTCATATGGCGAAAGCTGATGGTGTAATTGAAGAACAGGAAAAGAAATATTTGGCTCAAACAATTACAGGTCTTCATGGTTTCACAAACAAAGAAAAAGCAGAACTATTTGGCTTAATGTCATCTAGCACATTACCACCAATCTCTCCTCTAAATGCATACTTCTCAAGCAAAGAAAGAGCAGAAGAAGCAAGAAAAAAAATAGTGGAGTTAGTAGCAAAAGCAGATGGTGATTATGAACCGCAAGAAAAAGCTAAACTTGAAGAAATAAATAAAGCGATTGAAGGTGGCTTTAAAGCAAAACCAAGTGGTTTAGGTCAATTCTTTAAAACATGGCAAGTTAGCATTACATTAATTGTTTCATTATTTTCAATCGTTGGTGTAACTGTTTATTTATCATTCTTTGTTCCAAAAACTGATACGAATGCAAATTTTTCTGATACTCCAATTACAACAAATATGGCCTCGTCTGCTAATATAACTGAAACGCCAGTCACTAATAGTAGTCCAATTGCTGAAGAAATAAAAGATACGGCTAACACTACAATTCAAGAAAACACACCTGTAATATCAAATTCAAACGATTTAATTGGCGAATGGAAAGGTGCTTTCGGCAATGACCAACTCCTTATTAATATTGAAAGTATTAATGATGATGGTTCTGTTACAGGTTTTAATGTTGTTAAAAACAATCGCAGAGCTTTAACTGGACTAAAAAACGATAATGAGTTTGAATTAAGAGAACCAGGTGATGATAAGTGGGATGGTGTTTTCAAATTCACTATTTCAAATAATGAAGCTACAGGGACTTGGACAGCAAACAATGGTAAGTCCACAAAATCATTTACATTAACAAAAAAATAAGCCGACCGCATAACACCAGTGGCTGTTGCACAACCCTTTAAAAAAGTCGAATAAAAATTAAAAGCCAATGCAATACAAGCGATTTAAGCGATGCTAATTATATGAGTAGTGTTTTTTGTTTGCAAAAAAGGTATTGTTATGAAGTACAAAATAGTTTCGTTGCAAAATCATTTTTTTTCCTGTGTTCTCTGTTTCTCTGTGGTAAAAACAAGTTCTCGATACATTTTTCTGAAAAAGAAAAATACTCGAACTGACAGCGCACTCATCAGTCATATTTTTTTCTCTGCGTTCTCTGCGCCTCTGCGGTAAATATTTCTTTGTGAACTCTGTGATTAAAAAAATAAAGTTTTCAGATTTGCGTAAGAATCTTATATTTGCAACCTTAATTAAAAAACAAAAGAAATGAGTGTTTTAGAAAGTTTACGTAAACGTTCGGGTTTATTAGTAGCAATAGTAGGTTTAGCACTATTGGCATTTGTGTTAACAGGTTTGTTCGAAAGAGGAAATTCAATGTTTGGAGGTTCTGATAGAACAGTAGGCGAAATAGCTGGAAAATCTATTGATTACAATGCTTTCAATGCAAAAGTGCAAGAAGCAATTGAAAATCAAAAACGTAATTCGGGTAAAACGAGTTTAACGCAAGAAGAAACAGATCAAGCTATTCAGCAAGTTTGGAATCAAACTATTAATGAAGAAGTATTGACCAAAGAATATGAAAAATTGGGCATTGCAGTTTCCGATGAAGAATTGTATGATTTAATGGTTGATCATCCACATCCTGCATTGATTCGTAATTTGAGCGATCCACAAACTGGAAAAGTATCGCAAATGTTTGCTGACGAAAAAACAGGACAAATTAGCCCTGCTAAAATAAAAGCATTTACACAAGCAATGACTGATGAACAAGAAGGACAATGGGCACAATTGGAAAAATACATTCGCCAACTTCGCATCATTGAAAAATATAATAACATCATTAAAAAAGGTTTGTATGTGAGCACAGCTGTTAGTAAGCGCGATTACATTGCAAAATCCACAATGGTAAACTTTAAATATGTAATGAAAAATTATAATGTTGTTGCCGACAGCACTATAAAAACTACGGAAGCAGACCTAAATACATATTACACAGCGCATCAAAATGATTACAAACAAGAAGCATCTCGCAAAATAGAATATGTGTCGTTTGACATTGCACCATCTTCTGAAGATGCAGAAGAAGCAAAAGCAGATATGCAAAAACTTGCTGAAGAATTTAAAACAAAAAAATCAACAGAAGATTCATCATTTGTAATTGCCGAATCGGATGTGAGAGATTTTGATATGAGCTATCATACAAAAGGAACGCTTTCACCAGAGATTGATACAATGATGTTTAAGGCTGAAACAGGAACAGTAATGGGACCTTATTTGGAAAATGGTTCATTCAAAGTTTCAAAATTAATTGGAGTTAAAACGTCTGCAGATTCGGCTCATGTACGCCATATTCTTATTGCTTATAAAGGTGCAGCACAAGCTCCACCAAATGTTATCCGCACCAAAGAACAAGCAAAAAAAATGGCAGATAGTTTAAGAGATGTTTTGAAAAGCAAAAAAGGAAAATTTGAAGATTATGTAGAACAATTATCTGACGATGGTGGCAAAAAATCTCCTGAAGTGAAAAAAGGTGAAAAAGCAAATGGAAGTAAAGGAGATTATGGTTGGATAAATGCAAATAGTGGTTTTGTGGAGCCATTTAAAAATGCAGGATTAGATAATAAAAAAGGAGATTTGGTAGTTGTAGAATCCGATTTTGGATATCACATTGTTGAAGTAGTAGATGCTAAAGGTGCTCAAAAGAAAGTGCAAGTAGTTAGTATTGAGAAAAAACTTGAACCAAGTAGCAAAACACTTCAAGCAATATTTGTGAAAGCAAGTGCATTTTCAGGAAAAAACACAACAAACGATTTGTTTCAAAAATCGGTAATTGACGAAAAGTTGAACAAACGTATTGCTGATAATGTTAAAGAAAATGATAAAACCATTGCAGGAATTGATTCTCCACGTCAATTGGTGAGATGGATTTATGAAAACAAAAAAGGTACAGTTTCCGAACCAATGGAATTTGGAAATAAATTTATTGTTGCTTCAATTACCGAAGTGAGAGAAAAAGGAATTGCTCCATTGGAACAAGTGATGGCAGAAGTAACAGAAAAAGTAATTAAAGAGAAAAAAGCTGAACAATTTGCAACAGAATTTACTGCTGCAATGACAGGAGGAGCAACCATTGAAGTAATTGCTGCTAAAATGAATTTAAGTGTGGTGGAAGCACCAAATATGAACTTTGCATCAGTTGCAATTCCGGGAGCATCAAATGAGCCAGTTTTAATTGGCGCATCAAGTGTTCAAAAAGCAAATACATTGAGCAAACCATTGAAAGGCAGAGAAGGTGTGTTTTTAGTATTTGTAGAAACAGTGAAAGATGCTGTGGCACAACAAGATTACAAATCACAACAACAGTCGTTGATACAAGAAATGCAACCACGTGTAGAATATGAAGTTTACGAAGCATTGAAAGACCGTGCAAACGTAGTTGAACATTTAGTAAAATTCTATTAAAAATAAGTTGATTAAAAAAAGAAGCGCAACGAATTTCGTTGCGCTTCTTTTTTTTGTAATGGATTGTATTAATTCGTTCCGAGCGGTACACTTTTAGTTAGTTCAACAGGAAAACTTCTTTTGTAAAACAATCTTCCAACTTTCAAATTTCCTTTCAATCCAATTTTTGCATTTCTACTCATTGCCATTGCAAGTAAATTGGGCATATCTGCCAAACTTAATTTGGAAAAATCCGATTTGATAGTGAACGAATATGTTTCTTCAGAATTTGCTTTAATCTTTGTTTTGTTTGTCAATAGTGCTTTTCCAGCGTTTGTTCCATTAAGTGTAGCATCAAAAATGGAAGGATAAATTTTAAATGCTACATTGTTTGGATTTTTTATTTTAGCTGTTATTTCAGCTTCCACACCTTGTTGCGACATTTTTTTTATTTTCACATTTTCTATTCCACTAAAACTTACTTCTTTGAAACTCTTGTTACAAGAGGGAAATAGAGTAATTCCTAAAATTGAAAGTAGTATAATTTGTTTTTTCATTTGTAATTTTTTGTTTTCAAATCTATTAATATTTATATAAACGAACGCAACAAAAATATATTTCATTTTCATTACTAAAATTCCGTGCATCATCAAAAAAAGCCATTCAACAAATTCATTTTGGTATATGATTGATTTAGACTAAATTCGCCATTCAAATTATAAAAAACATGAATAATACAATTTTAAAAATTTCGGTAATTGCTTCGGCAATCACATTGGCATCTTGTGGAGGCAATGCTAAAAAAGAAGAAAATGCTGCTAAAAACACAGGTATTGATATTGCAAATATTGATAGCACAGCAAAACCAACAGACGATTTTTATCAGTTTGTGAATGGAAAATGGATGAAAAATAATCCTATTCCAGAAACAGAAAGTCGTTGGGGAAGTTTCAATGAATTAGATAAATCGAACAAAGCAAAACTTAAAATTATTTTGGATTCGGCTGCAGCAAACAAAAATGCAACAGCGGGAAGCAACGAACAAAAAATTGGCGATTTCTATGCAATGGCAATGGATTCGGTAAAATTAAATGCTGATGGAATTGCTCCATTGAAAAATGAATTTGCTTTAATTGAAAATATAAAAACAACTGATGATTTAATAAAAACAGTTGCACATTTTCATACAGTTGGCATTGGTTCTATGTTTGGTGGTTATGTTGGTCAAGACCCAAAAATTAGTACCGAATACATTACTCAATTTTATCAAGGCGGAATAGGTTTGCCTGATAGAGATTATTACACCAATAAAGATGAACGCACATTAGGTATTCAAAAAGCGTATGTGGAGCACATTGCAAATATGTTGATGTTATTGGGCGATAAAAAAGAAGATGCAGAAAAAAGCGCAAAAACAATTTTTGGTATCGAAACCAATTTTGCAAAAGCATCAATGACAAACGTACAATTGCGTGACCCAGAAAAACAATACAACAAAAAAACATTAAAAGAATTAGCCGAATTAACTCCTAATTTTAATTGGACTGTTTATTTAGATGGAGTAGGAGTAAAAAACATTAGCAATGTAATTGTTGGTCAGCCCGATTTCTATAAAGAGTTGAACAAAGATTTAAAATCAGTTTCAATCAACGATTGGAAAACCTATTTGCGTTGGAATGTGATTAACGAATCGGCAAACAAATTGAGCGACAATTTTGTAAACGAACATTTTAATTTTTACGGAAAAACATTATTGGGAACACCAGCTTTGAAACCACGTTGGAAAAGAGCTTTAGAAGCAACCGATGGTTCGTTGGGTGAAGCGTTAGGAAAAATATTTGTTGAAAAATATTTTACAGAAACAAGCAAAAAACGTGTTGGCGAAATGGTTGAAAATTTAATTGCAGCATACAGAGTTCGTATCAACAGCCGTGATTGGATGAGTGAAGAAACAAAAAAACAAGCAATGAGCAAGTTGGATAAAGTGATGAAAAAATTGGGTTATCCTGATAAATGGAAAGACTATTCATCACTTGATATCAAGCGCGATTCTTACATTCAAAATTCAATGAGAGCAAATTCTTTTGAATTTAATTACATGGTAAACAAATTAGGAAAGCCTGTTGACCGCACCGAATGGGGAATGACACCACCAACCATTAATGCATACTATAATCCAACATTAAATGAAATTGTTTTTCCTGCTGGAATTATGCAACCAATATTTTTTAATCCTGATGCTGATGATGCTGTAAACTATGGAAGTATGGGAGCAATTATTGGTCACGAATTAACACATGGTTTTGATGATGAAGGTTGTCAATTTGATGCTGATGGAAATTTAAAAAATTGGTGGACAGATGCTGACAAAGCAAAATTTAAAACAAAAACAGATATGGTTGTAAAACAATTCAATGGCTACATTGCAATTGATAGTATGCATGTAAATGGAGAACTTACATTGGGCGAAAACATTGCCGATTTGGGAGGTTTAACCATTTCGTATTATGCGTTTAAAAAATCATTAGAAGGAAAATCTGCTCCAGAAAAAATTGATGGATTTACTGCCGAACAACGCTTTTTTATGGCTTGGGCTCAAGGTTGGAGAGGAAATTATCGTGATAAATTTTTGAAAAATATGGTTCAAACAAATCCTCATTCACCAGGTAATTTCCGTGGAAATGGACCTTTATCAAATATGCAAGAATTTTATGATGCATTTGGTGTGAAAGAAGGAGATAAAATGTATCGTGCAAAAACTGAAAGAGCAGAAATTTGGTAAGTATTTGTTTGTGATTGAAATTTTTAAGAAAAGCGTTCTACAAAATGTAGAGCGCTTTTTTTATTTTTACTAATTTTGTTTATGCGAAAGCATTTCATTGTTAAAATAGCATGACTAATAAACAAATTATCATTTTAGGATTTTCAATTATTTTGTTTTCTTGTAAATCGCCACAAGCCAAAACCGAAAAGTTTTATACATCTACAATCGTAGAATGTAATTGGCCAAATAAAAAGGTAATAGATACTACATTTGAATATAATTTTAGATTTTCTCTCTATACAAGGTGTTTAGATAATATGAGTGTTTTAGATACTTTAAAGGTTGCTGAAGATACTTTTGTAATTCGTAATTTCAAAAATATTGAGTACATAGTTAATTCTTCAAAATTTGAACAGAAGATTATTACGAAGAAATCTCTTGGAGATTCTTTGGCTTCAGATTTAATGGAAAAAGGAATTTTTTGTCCACCATTTCAAATAGATTTTAATAAACAAGATACATCAATTGTTTTGAAGACTTTTATTGGTTTTCCAGAAACGGATTTTGGTGATATTTATTTATTAAAAATAATGTCAGATGGAAATCTAAAAGTAATTGGAAAAGAAAATCCTGTTTATGATTAAAAATATTGCCAATGATAAGTTGTTTTATTTTTAAACAATTTTTCTCAAATCCTCATATTCATCCGCTTCAATTTTTACCCAATTTTTTTCGTAATCAAAAGTTAAATCGTAAATATAATTTCTATCGGGCAAAATTTTTGCAGTAAAAGTGTGCAGTTCAATTTTGTTTCCATTCACATGAATTTCTTCCCAAGTATTTTCTGAAATAATTTTAAAAAAGGTTCTTCCGTGAGGATATTTGCGGTATTGAGGATAAGTTGTTTTCATTACCTACATTATAATTGTGAGCTGATTGATGGAAGATAAAACTTTAAAAAATCAGGATAATTATTTTTTTTGACAAACTTACCATTGATTATAGTTAATATGTGTTCAGGTTCTGAATCATACGCACTGTTGTTAAAAAGATGAATATTATTGAATTGAGGAAATAGCGCATCTAAATTTTTATATCCTTCATAAAATCGTTTTTCAATTTCCGCTGGAGGAACATAATGCCCGCCATTTTCCACTCGTATCATCACACGTCTTTTTGCTTCTTCAATAGAATTCAAACAAAAATAAATCATATCAATTTGATAACCGAATTTTATAAAATAGTTTGGCCAATGCATTGGGTCGGAATTAAAATTGGTTTCGTAACTAAAATCTTCTTTTTTTATTATTGCCTCTTCTATTTTTTTTTCCAACAAATCAAATGTTTTTGAATGTGCCATTTTATCTTTTAAATCAAATTCAAGAAGAGAATTATAAATTTTAAGAAAATGTTTATCATAATCAAATGGTATTATTCCATTTGGCGATAAACTTGATGAATAAGATGATTTTCCAGAACCATTGCAACCAGCAATGACAAGCAAATTAGGTTTGTTCATTGAATTGTGGTGCAGGAATAGGATTAGATGTGAGTTTTCCTTCCTTTGCTCTCAATTCGTAAATTTTTATTTCTTCACGAATTTTAGGCATTTGTAACGAAATACGTTTGTGAATCTCGTTGAGATATTCTTCCAATGTTAGATGTGATCCCATATAACAAATGTAATAAAATATATTTACTAATTGTTCTGCAAAGTCGAGTCTTAATTTCTAAATTCGCCTAATGCAATCATTTTTAGAAAAAACAGTAAATTATCTTTATACAAAATACGGTGATGATATCAGCGAATTGTGCATTGTATTGCCCAATCGCAGAGCTGGTTTGTTTTTAAAAACACATTTTGCAAACACTATCAAAAAAACTTTTTGGTCGCCCGAAATTTATGCAACCGAAGATTTCGTGATGTTACTTTCACAATTGCAACCTGCCGAACCAACCACACTTTTGTTTGAATTGTATGAAACCATAAAAAAATGCAATCCTTCAACTACTGAAACATTTGATGAATTTAGCAAATGGGGACAAATTGCGTTAAGCGATTTTAATGAAATTGATAGGTATTTGGTTGATGCAAAACAATTGTTTGGAAATTTAAAAGATATAAAAGAACTTGAAAATTGGAGTTTGAATGCAGATGAAGAATTGACAGATTTTCAAAAACAATATTTGGATTTTTGGCAATCGTTGGAAAAATATTACACCGATTTTACGCAACGAATTTTATCTAAAAAGCAAACCTATCAAGGTTTAGCGTATCGCATTGTGGCAAGTGATATTGAAGAACGGATAAAAAAACATTCTTGGAAAAAAATAATTTTTGCTGGTTTTAATGCACTTAATCTGGCTGAAGAAATAATTATTGAAAAATTAATTGACCTTGATAAAGCCGAAATTATTTGGGATACAGATTCGTATTATGTAAATAATTCAAATCAAGAAGCTGGGCGATTTATTAGGAAATACAATGATAATGGACGTTTTAGAAAAATAAAAGAACGAAACATTGTGTTTGAAGAACAATTATTGAGCAACGAAAAAAAAATCATCACAATAATTGGAGCCGCAAAAAATGTAGCACAGGCAAAAATTGCAGGAAGTTTAATTTCAGAATTAAAAAACTCAGAGCACAGTTTACAACATACAGCACTTGTTCTTGCTGACGAAAATTTGTTGTTTCCCGTTTTGCATTCTTTGCCCGAAAAATTAGAAGATATAAATGTTACAATGGGCTATCCATTGAAAAATACGCCCATTGCAGGCTATTTCGATTTGGTTTTTAGTTTGCACGAAAATGCTTTGAAAATTGCAAAACAAAAAACAAATTATAGTTTTTATCATACCGATTTAATAAAATTACTTTCTCATTCATACACTGCAATTGCTTTGGCTAATGGAGAAAATAAACTTTCGGCAAAACCAATTGTGCAAAAAATTCAACAGCGAAATATTGTATTTGCTGCAAATTCTACACTCGAAAAATTATTTTCAGAATCAAATAAAACAGAATTTGAAATTTTAAAACCGATTTTTAAACATTGGGAATCGCCTGTGGATGCTATTAATTGCATTCACTATTTAATTGAAACATTAAAAAATGGAATTGTTGCACAGCAAAATTCTACTGAAAATAAAGCAAGTTTGGAGTTGGAATATTTATTTGCTTTCACAAAAATTGTAAAACGTATTCAAGTATTGATGGCTGATTATCCTTCATCTATTAATGATTTAAAAACATTACGAGGGATTGTAAATCAAAGTGTGCGAAGTGCCACATTACCTTTTTATGGCGAACCATTAATGGGTTTGCAAGTAATGGGAATGTTGGAAACACGAACACTTGATTTTGAAAATGTGATTTTACTTTCTTGCAATGAAGATATTTTGCCTTCCGCAAAAAGTGTTAATTCATTTATTCCCTTTGAGTTGAAGCGTCATTTTGGTTTACCAACTTATGGCGATAAAGATGCAATTTTTGCGTACCATTTTTATCGTTTGCTACAACGTGCAACTAATATTTATTTGTTGTACAATACCGAAGGTGATGTGCTTGGAAGTGCTGAAAAGAGCAGGTTTTTAACACAATTGATTTACGAATTGCCAAAAATAAATCCCAATGTTACCATTACAGAACAGCTAGTAAATATTCCTATAAGTACTGAAAATAATGACAATGAGATAGTCATTGAAAAAACAGATGATATTATAAAACTATTAACAGAAAAAGCGAGTTATGGTTTTTCTCCTTCATTATTAAACAAATATCGAAACTGTTCTTTACAATTTTATTTTCATGCAATTGCAGGTTTAAAAGAGGTGGATGAGGTAGAAGAAACAATTGGAGCAGATGTGTTGGGAAATGTAATTCACACTGTTTTGGAAAAAATGTATCAGCCATTTATTTCAAAAAAAATAAATGCAGATGATATAAAACAAATGAAAAAAATGGCAGAACAATTTTCCAGTGTTGCCTTTGAAGAGTATTACAGCAAAGCAGAAATTAGTTATGGAAAAAATTTGTTAGCACAAAAAGTAGCATTAAAATTTATTCATAATTTTTTAGATGAAGAAATAAAAACGATTTCTAATTCCGAAAAAAATAATCAACCAATTATTATAAAAGCATTGGAGCAGGAATTGGAAACAGAATTAGTTGTTGGTTCAGAAAAAATAAAAATAAAAGGGAAAGCCGATAGAATTGATAGTATTGGCAAAATTACTCGCATTGTTGATTACAAAACAGGTTTGGCTGAAGATAAAGAATTGAAAATTGTTGATTGGGACGAAATTAGAACAGAATCGAAGCTCTCAAAAAGCTTTCAGTTATTGGTGTATGCTTATATGTATCAAAAAATGAATCCTTCAATTACTGAAAATATTCAATCAGGAATTATAACATTTCGTCAATTGAGTGCAGGATTGAAAACCGTGAAAATCAATAAAGATGAAAGTTTAAACGAATCTGTATTGCAGGAATTTGAAAATCAATTAAAGCATTTATTGACAGAGTTGATGGATAGAACCAAATCCTTTTCCAAAACGAATGAGTTGGAAAACTGTGAATATTGCAGTTTTAAAGGAATTTGCAATCGTTGATTCATTTTATTTTTTCGCTTTAAAATTGCTACATTCGTAGTAAGAAAATTTTAAAAACAAAGTGAGTATTTATTCAAAAAAGCAGCAGTGGAAACTTTGGCTATTTTTTTTAGCTATTGTTATTGTTGGTGTGTCGTTGTGGTACACCAATACACTTGTAAATAAAATTGCACAAGACGAACGAAAAAAAGTTAAACTTTGGGCAGATGCTGTTCAGAAAAAAGTAAATCTTGTAAAATATACCAATGAACTTTTTGATAAAATAAAAATTGAAGAACGAAAAAAAGTAGAACTCTGGGCTGAAGCAACCAAGCAACTTTCAAAGGATTTATCGGATTATGGTTTTGTGTTAAAAGTAGTTTCTGACAACACCACTGTTCCCGTAATTTTGGTAGATGAAAATGGAAATCCAATTACTTCCCGAAATTTAGATTCTACAAAAAGCAATGATAAAAATTATTTGAAGCAACAAATGAAAGAAATGCGTGCTGTGAAAGAGCCCATTCCTATTGCTATTTATCACGGACAAAAAAATTATTTGTACTACAAAGATTCCCGACTTTTTTCGGAGTTGAAAAATGTGTTAGATGATTTAGTAAAATCGTTTATCTCCGAAGTAGCTGTAAATTCAGCATCTGTGCCAGTTATTTATACCGACTCTACCAAACTTTCTGTTATTGCTTTTGGAAACATTGATTCATTAAAAATAAAAGACACTACTTTTTTAAAAAATCAAATTTCCTTAATGGCTCAACAAAATCAACCTATTGAAGTTGCTTTTGGTAATGGAACACGAAGCTATATTTTTTATCAAGAATCAACTTTACTCACTCAATTAAAATATTATCCGTATGTGATGTTTGGAATAATAGGATTGTTTTTATTGATTGCATATTTATTATTTAGTACAGCTCGTAGAGTAGAGCAAAACCAAGTGTGGGTGGGAATGGCAAAAGAAACTGCACATCAATTAGGAACTCCTTTATCATCATTAATGGCTTGGTTGGATTATTTAAAATCGAAAGGATTGGATGCGGAAACAGCAACTGAAATTGAAAAAGATGTAAAACGATTAGAAACAATTACAGAGCGTTTTTCAAAAATTGGTTCAGTACCAAAATTAGAAACGGTTGATGTTATTAGTGTTTTGAACGATTCTGTAAATTATATGAAATTGCGAACGTCAAAAAATGTTTTGTTTTCGGTTGCTTCAAATAATGTTAAAGAAATTTTTGCACAACTCAATATTCCATTGTTTGAATGGGTAATTGAAAATTTAATTCGCAATTCAGTTGATGCGATGGATGGAACGGGAGAAATAAAAATTGTAGTTTCTGACCAAACACAATTTGTATATATTGATGTGAGTGATACAGGAAAAGGAATTTTAAAATCGAAATACAAAACTGTTTTTGAACCTGGATTTACTACTAAACAAAGAGGTTGGGGCTTGGGATTATCTTTAACAAAACGTATTATAGAAAATTATCATTCGGGAAAAATATTTGTGAAAACTTCCGAAATAGGCAAAGGCACTACGTTTAGAATTGTGCTCAATAAAATATAATGGCTGGCATTTATATTCATATTCCTTTCTGCAAGCAGGCTTGTTATTATTGCGATTTTCATTTTTCTACTTCACTAAATAATAAAGACAAATTTTTAAATTCTTTGAAAAAAGAAATTGAATTGCAGAAAAATTATTTAGGAACAAAAAAAATTTCTACTGTTTATTTTGGAGGCGGAACACCTTCATTGTTGAATGAAAAGGAATTGATGGAAATAATTGAAACACTAACTAATTATTTTGATATTGATAAAAATGCTGAAATAACATTAGAGGCAAATCCAGATGATTTAACAAAAGAAAAAATAGAACAGCTAAAAGCTACACCAATCAATCGTTTTAGTATTGGTATTCAAAGTTTTTTTGATGATGATTTGAAACTGATGAATCGTGCACACAATTCTGTTGAAGCTATGAATGCAGTAAAATTTGCACAGGAAAAAGGATTTGAAAACATCACAATTGATTTAATTTATGGGATTCCAACTTTAACAAATGAAAAATGGAAACATAATTTGCAAACAGCTTTTGATTTGAATGTGAAACACATTTCGGCTTATTGCCTAACAGTAGAACCTAAAACAGCATTGGCAAAATTTGTTCAAACAGGAAAAATAAAAAATGTGGATGAACAACAAAGTGCTGAACAATTTGAAATTTTATTATCAGAAATGAAACACAATAATTTTATTCAATATGAAATTTCAAATTTTTGTAAAGAAAATTTTTATTCAAAACACAATAGCAATTATTGGTTAAAAGAACATTATTTAGGATTAGGACCTTCGGCTCATTCCTATAATGGACAATCGCGACAGTGGAACATTAGTAATAATGCGCTTTATATTCAATCGTTAGAAAAAAACGAATTGAATTTTGAAAAAGAAAATTTAGTGCATACACAAAACTACAACGAATATATTTTAACTTCGTTGAGAACAATGTGGGGAACCGATTTGGATTATATTGAGCAAAAATTTGGAAACACAGTGTCTTTATATTTTTTAAAACACGTTGAAAAATATATTCTTTCGAAAAGAGTGTTTCGCGAAAAAAATAAATTATTTTTAACAGACACAGGAAAGTTAATTGCAGATAAAATTGCGAGTGATTTATTTATTGTAGAATAATTAAAAATGAAAAAATGATTACAAAAATTTCACATAAAGGGAAAACGTACAATGCTGATTTATCAAAACCAATTGATATTTCAATTCCATTGAGAACAGGCGAAAAAAATGTAAATGCGTGGTACGTTTCGCCAGTGAAAATTGAACCTGTGCGAATGGGCGATTGGGTGGGCGATGTAAAGCAAGGTGGTTCTGTAAATTTTAGAAATATATTTTTTAATCCGCATGGAAATGGAACGCATACAGAATGCGTTGGTCATATTAGCAAAGAAGACTATACGATAAATCAATGCTTGAAGAAATTTTTTTTCATTGCAGAACTTATCACGATTTTGCCCGATGAAACAGATGGCGATAAAATAATTACGAAGCAACACATTGTAAATTGTTTGGGAGATAAACGTCCGGAAGCAATTGTTATTCGTACGTTAGATAATCATATTTCAAAAATTGATAAACATTATTCAAACACAAATCCACCCTACTTACATCACGAAGCGGCTCAATATATTGATGAACTAAATATTGAACATTTGTTGCTTGATTTGCCTTCCGTTGATAAGGAAGTTGATGGTGGAAAATTGTTGGCACATCACGCTTTTTGGCAATATCCTAACAACACAAAATTAAATCGTACGATTACTGAAATGATTTATGTTCCGAATACAATTTTTGATGGAACTTATCTTTTAAATATTCAAATTGCAAGTTTTGAAAATGATGCTTCTCCAAGTAAACCCTTGCTATTTCAGTTGAATACGGTTTTGTAAAATTACAAAAGTCCACCATTCAAATCAATGCAAGAGCCTGTTAAATAAGGCGTTTCTCTAATGTATTGAATTGTGTTAAAAATATTTTCAGGTTCACCAAAATTGTTCATGGCAATTTTGGCTTTTATTTTTTCTTGCATTTCTTGTGGAACAGTATTTATCATTCCAACTTTAAAATATCCCAAATTAATATTATTGATAGTAATTCCTTTTTGTGCATTTTCCAATGCAATACTTTTTATCATTCCATTTATTCCTGCTTTGGAAGCGGCATACGCGCTTGTTCCAACAACTCCAGTTTGAGAAACAATGGAAGAAAGATTGATAATTCTTCCAAAATTTTGTTCACGCATTAATGGTAAAATAGCACTTGTTAAATTAAATGTTCCTATTAAATTTACATTTATCACATTGCTCCATTCATTTATATCCGATTTGTGAGCAAACGAATTATAAGAAATTCCAGCACAATTTATCAATGTGATATTTTTTAATTGTGATGAATTATTTTTTACAAAATCCTGAATCTCTTTATTGTCGGTAATATCTAGCGAAAAACAATTTTTGTATTGTTCGCCTTCTGGTTTATTTATATGATACGTTCCAATACTATTTTCTCCTTGTTGAAAAAATAAATTGAATAAATAATTTCCGATTCCTCCTGTGATGCCTGTAATTACTATCATAATAGAACAATTAATACTTTTAATTTTATTTCTGTTTTGCTTTTTCTTCTTTTGCCCAATTCAAATTTCCTTTTGCTAATTCATGTTCAGGATTAATTTTTAACGCATTGTTACATGCCTCAATGGCTTTGTTCCATTGTTTTAGCTGTGTATAAGATGCACCTATATTGCTATACGCATCTGCAAAATCAGGTTTTAATTTTAATGCTTTTTCGCAAGTTGCGATGCACTGTTCGTATTTGCCAGCTTGATAATACAATAAACTTAAATCTAAATATTTTTCGGCTGTTGGCGATTTTAAAATTTCGTCTTCTGATGTTTCAATTTTTGTTTTTTTATTTTTACTTGCTTCCAAATAGTTTATTGCTTCAGCGTTTCCAGGAATTATTTGCAATGTGTTTTGTGCTAATTTATTTAAGTTATCCCAATCATTTGTTTCAAAATATGCTTTCATCAACATACTATGTGCGCCATTGTGTGCAGGAGAAAGTTCAATAGCTTTTGTAAGCGTTGTAATGGCTTCGGTATAGCGCAATTGATTGCATAAAAAACGTCCATAAAAATACCAAGCATCAGGGTATGTATTTCCATATTGAATAGAATTTTTAAAATACATTTCTGCATTTATTTTATCGCCCATTGCTTCTTTTAAAATTCCCATATTGGTATGCAAAAAAGTATAATAAGGCCACATCGAAATTGCTTTTAAAAATTCCTTTTCAGCTTCCACATAATTTCCTTTTGCCATTTGCGAAAGTCCATAATTCATTATCGCTCTTGCATTTTTCGGACTTTTAATTGTTGTGTCATACCACAATGATTCTTCGGTGTTCCAAACTTTGTTGCGCTCGTGTGCACCATAAGCATAACCAAACAAAAGCATTGTAGAACTTAAAAAAATTGTTGCATAATATTTTTTCAATTGCTGTTGATAGTGTTTTTGAAATTTCAAAAGCAATAATCCAATAGTCCAGCAAACGCTTATTGTAAGCCCAATGTAAGGAAAAAATATTCGATGGTCGTTGAGTACTTCGGCAAAAGGAATAATACTTGAAGAAGGAATTAGTGCTAAAAAGAACCAACTAATTCCAAATGAAATAGGGCGTAAGCGAACATCTTTTGAAAACCAAATAGCAATAAAAATCAGTATCAAAATAAATGCACAACCAATAAAAAATTTAATATTCCAAATGTTTTGTAATGCTTCCCAATCAGTATCGGCAGTTAAACCAACTGGAAGAAAAAATGTTGTGAAATAATGCACAATTACAAATGGTTGTGTAATTAAATAATTGAATACCGATGAACCTCCCGATTGCCAAGTCTTTGGAGTAAAATGATCAACCCACAAGTACATAAATGCACAAAAAATAAATGAAGGAATTGTTTTTTTTAGAACTTGAAGTAACTTTTTCCAATTCTGTTTTTGAAATGCTTCGCGAATACTTAAATTTTCTTCAAAAAATAAAATGTAAAAAAACAACATTGGCGCAAACATTACTGCTGGCGGTTTTGCCAATGTTCCAATTCCAATAGGTATTAAATACAAAAATGTTTTTTTGCAAAATGGCGAAAAAATGTAAAGCACAAAACCAAGTAATACAAAAAAAGTTGATTGCAAATCGGATCGAGCAATGATGTAATTAATTGTTTCGGCATTTGCTGGATGAAGCATATACCAAGCTGTTGCAAATGAAGCGATATAAAAATTCCAATCATTTTTGTACGAACTATCAAAAAGTTTGAAGATGAAAAAAAACATTAAAATTCCTTGAAGTAGAAATAAAAGGAATGAATCTAAATGAAAGTAAAACAAGTTAAATCCATTTCCTGCCCAATAATCTAAAGCCAATGTGGTGCTTACAATTGGACGATACGATTGGTTTTGAGGTAGTGAACTAAATGCTGTTCCATCTTTAAAAAACAACGGAATATGTTTTATATCTTGAATAAATAAATTGTTTTGAATGGTGTGTGAATCATCAAAATGAAATGAATTATTGAAATGATTGGAATAGGTAATTGTAACCACTAAAATCAATAGTAGCAAGTAAATAAGCGTTTTGCTTTTTGGTAAATTTTCAAACAATTGTTTAATCATAAACGATTTGCGTTATAGGTAAAATTAATAAAAATTAATGTTGAATGATAAATTCGTTTTATATTTGCCAAAAATTTACAAATCAATAAACACAATGGAAACAAATCAAGAAACTAACGAACAAGGTTCACCGAAAAATAGCAAATTAAAAACTGTTTTTCTTGTTTTACTTTTATTACTTCCGCTCGCTTTTTTATTGATAAAGTTTATGGGAAGTAGTGATTCTGCTAAAGAACAAGCCACTGCTACTCAACCACAACAAGTAGATATTGCAGCACTTGAAAATGCTGCGAATACCAATCCAACATTTGATAATTTAATTAATCTTTCGTTGGCTTATATTAATAATCAAGCACCCGGAAAAAGTATTGGTTATTTGAAAAAAGCAATTGAGCTAAATCCTAAAAGCCCTATTGCATATAATAATTTGGGCGTTGCTTATATTATGCTAAAAGATTATAGCAAGGGAATTGAGGCGTGTAGTGCGGCACTTCAAATTGATAGTACATTTCAATTGGCAAAAAATAATTTGAAATGGGGAATGGATGAAAAAAACAAATTGATAGCGATAATTCAAGAGCAAGAAAAAGTGCCAAATGACAAAAGAGATATTTCTTTTTATGTAAGTTATGGAATGAATTATTTTACAATAAATGAATATGATAAAAGTATTGAAATATGGAATAATATTTTGAAAATGGATGCTAAAAATACCATAGCATTAAACAATATTGGAACTGCTCTTACATTGAAAAAAGATTATGACAATGCAATTTCAACATTTAAAAAAGTTTTGGAATTAGAAGCAACCAATCAATTGGCAAAGAATAATTTGGCTTGGGCAATGGATGAGAAAAATAAAGCAACAGCTTCAGTCAAAAAATAATTTTGTAGGCAAATTATCTAACTCTTTTAGCTTGCCAAATTTTGCGTGTTTTGCAACGCTTGCAAATACGCAACCTACCATTACTACAAATAAAATTAGTGAAGGAAGAACCCTTGTAACTCTTATCAATGTTTGCGTTTCAATTGCTTGAAAATCTGAATGTCGCATTAAAAAGTAGAGCGATGGTAAGCAAAAAAATAATCCAACAAAAAATAAAATAGAAATATATTTTTTATAAAAAACATTTTTTTCTTTTAAAATTGGTAACAATGCAATCACGGGTAATGCCGATGTAAACTGATATTCCCAAACAGTGTTATAACTCAAAAAGAAAGTGAACGAAATTGCCATTACCAAAAGTAATGTGCTTTCCAATCGTATTTTTTTATCCTCGATAAATGCAACTGCAATTGATAATAATAAAGAAATGTAAATTGGAATTTTATAAATACTTGCTGCCGTTTCGTGACCAACAATAGTATCTATAAAAACAGGAAAAGAAAAAACATCAATGTGCATGAGCTTGTAATCCGATTGTGCAATAAGGTTCAGCCAATGAATACTATTGTCTTTCATATAATCATTCACTATCAAATGATTTTTATAAATATTCATATTTTCTTTGATGAAATCAAAATCAAAAGCAATGTTCATCAATTTGTGAAGCCCCATTCCTTGAGGGTTTAGCATTGGAATTACAATAAATAAAACCGATACAAGAGCATAAATTCCAATTGATTTTATTGTTGTTTTTCGTGTTTCTTTAATTAATAAAAGAACGGGAAGCATCAATAAAACAATTGGTTTGCTGAAAAAAGAAATAAGTAAACCAGCAAAAAGTTTTTGATTTGCTTTTTTCAAATCGTAACTATTTTCGCTATACGTTAATTCATAAATAGAAATTAAAATGAGTGTAAGTGCTAAAACCAATGGTGCATGCATATTGCCTACATACAGCATGCAGTATGTTGGAAAAGCACAGAGTACTATAAAATAACTCAATTGTTTTTTGAAAAAATTGCTTGTTAGTTTTGAAATTAAATAAGCTGCATAAATAAAAAGTGCAACCGAAAAAAATACAAAAAACCAATATCCAACCCAAGGAGTAAAAAACGAAAACCAAGATGCCACAAAAACAGAAAATGCAGGATGCGCTAAATACCAAGTTGCATAAGGTCCATAAGGCGTTCCTCCCCAAGTATCAAATGCACTGCGTTTTTCGAGTAAATTCAAAAATGATTTTGGTACTGCAAAATAATCAATGCCTTGTACGGTAGCATGTTCGGCATCGAAGAAAAAATAATGTAACCAACCAAAATGCAAAGACAATAGCATTGTGCCAACAATGGCAACAATGATATAAGGAAAGTATTTAGCGAGCAAAAATCTCATCATTCAAAAATACATATTTTTCTTTGCAGAATGAAGAATGAGCAAGCTAAATTCTATTAACTTTACGGCTTGAAAAATGGCACTATTCGGACTATATAAGAGAAGTACTAATGCTAACGCAATGTCTTTTTGGGGGCATATTGATGCGTTGCGCGGGCATTTGTTTCGTTCATCGTTGGTGGTTATAATATTGTCGGTAATATTATTTTGTTATCCTGAATTTTTATTTGATAAAATAATTTTTGGTCCGCTAAATCAAAATTTTATTACCTATCGTGCTTTCTGTAAACTTGGTCATTTGCTTCATATTGGCGATGATTTATGTTTTGGACATTATACTTTCAAATTGCAAAGTTTAGGTTTGTCCGATCAATTTACATCACAAATGTGGATTGCTTTTTTAGGAGGTTTAATTCTTGGTTCGCCTTATGTGTTGTGGGAAATCTGGCGTTTTATAAAACCTGCATTAAAAGACAAAGAAAAAAAATCATCTACTGCATTTATTATTTCAGCAACATTTTTATTTTTATTTGGAGTGCTTTTTAGCTATTACATTATTGTTCCGCTTACAATCAATTTTTTAGGAAATTATCAAGTGAGTTCAATGGTAGAAAATAATTTTACCATGGATTCCTACATTTCAACTGTTACCACACTTACACTTGCAGCAGGTTTGGTTTTTGAATTACCAATTGTGGTTTATTTTTTAACCAAATTCGGATTAATAACACCACAATTTATGCGAAAATACCGCAAACATGCGGTGGTTGTCATTCTTATAGTAGCTGGAGTTATAACTCCATCGCCCGATGTAACTTCACAAATGCTTGTTGCTTTTCCCTTGTATATCTTATACGAAGCAAGTATATTTGTTTCTTACTTTGTTATAAAGAAAAAACTAAGTTGATATTTTTTATTTACTTTTTAGCTTCACAATTTTAAACTTAAAAAAACATTCATCACATGAGTAATGCTGTAAAAGAATTTAATGACTATCGTGCTAAAATGAATGAAAAAATTTTAGGTGCTGATAATATAGTTTTGAAACGACTATTTAATTTAGATACAAATACTTATGCCGAAGGTGCATTGCCTGTGAAAACAAAAGAAATGCTTGGATTAGTAGCATCAATGGTTTTGCGTTGCGATGATTGCATAAAATATCATCTTGAAAAATGCAAAGAAAATGGAGTGGACACTACCGAAGTTTTTGAAGTATTTGCAATTGCAAATATTGTTGGCGGAACCATTGTTATTCCTCACACACGCAGAGCTGTTGAGTTTTGGGAAGCATTACAATTAGAAAAATAAATTTGTTTCATTTCATAAAATATAGATTACCTCGTTTTGCATTATTTTTTGTAATGCTTATTTCTGTTTGTGCAAATGCACAAATAACCAAAGTATCAGGAAAAATTGCTGATGCAGTTACACGCGAACCACTTCCTTTTGTAAATATTATTTTTAAAGGAACCAATGTTGGTGGAACTTCAGATATTGAAGGAAATTATACATTATCTACAACGCAAAAAGTAGATTCAATAATTGTTTCTTACATAGGTTACAATAAAATTACTCGTGCAATAAAATATAATACAACTCAAGTGTTTAACATTGGTTTGACGCAAGGAGTGGAGCTTGCAGCCATAGAAGTAAAAGCTGGAGAAAATCCTGCACACCGCATTTTGAGAAAAATAATTGCACACAAAGACAAAAATGATAGAGAAAAGTTAGATGCGTATGAATATGAAGTTTACAACAAAGTTGAATTTGATTTGAATAACATTAGCGAAGATTTTAAAAACAAAAAATTACTAAAACCATTTGCTTTTATTTTTGATAATATTGATAGCACCAATGCAAAAGAAAAACCCTATTTACCTTTATTTATGACCGAAGCATTGTCGGATTTTTATTACAAAAAAAATCCAAAAATGCGCAATGAAAAAATAAAAGCAAGCAAAGTTGCAGGGCTTCAAAATGCAAGCGTATCGCAGTTTATGGGCGATATGTATCAAAATGTAAATATTTATGACAATGCAATTTTAGTGTTTGGAAAAAATTTCATCAGTCCAATTTCTGACAACGCTTTGTTGTTTTATAAATTTTATTTAATAGATAGTATGTTGATTGATGGTCATAAATGTTATCAATTACAATTTAAACCAAAGCACAAACAAGAGCTTGTTTTTTCTGGAAATTTATGGGCAACAGACACCTCATTTGCAATTAAACAAATTGAAATGGGAATTGCCGATGATGCCAATATTAATTTTATAAATACAACCAATGTTGTGCAAACCTACACGTTAGTAGATAGTATGTGGATGATGCAAAAGGAAAGACTTGTAGTAGATTTTAATCCTCAAATTATTGAAACAAAAAATAATTCAACGATGGGAATTTATGGTAGAAAAACTGCTACCTATGGAAAATTTAAAATAAATCAACCAAAAGAAGATAAATTTTATTCGCTTGCAAATAATTTAGTAGTAGCCGATGATGCTTTTGAGAAAACTGAAAAATATTGGATAGAACATCGAACCGATTCGCTTTCAAAAAATGAAAAGCAAATTTATCAAATGGTAGATACTTTGCAAACTTTGCCTATTTACCATACTTGGATTGATGTTATTCAACTATTTGTAACGGGATATATGAAAGGTGGAAACTTTGAATACGGACCATACTACAATGCTGTGAGTTTTAATGAAATTGAAGGAACTCGTTTTCGATTTGGTGGACGAACAAGTAATAAATTTAGTAAATGGTATCAGTTGAATGGATATGTGGCTTATGGAAATCGTGATGAAAAATTCAAATATGGTTTAGGATTTATTGCCTACATCAGCAAAAAGCCACGAACAATGGTTGGTATGAATTATAGAAATGATAATGAAATTTTAGGACAAAGTCAAAATGGATTTACTACCGATAATATTTTAGCTTCTGTTTTTAGAGTTTCACCTTTGCGAAATTTAACAAATACAAAACAAGTTTCCGCATTTATAGAACGAGAATGGTTTACGGGCTTTAAAACAAAAATAAGTTTTTTCAATCGTCAAATGTTTCCGCTTGCTAATTTTCATTATGAATATCAAAAAACCGCTACAACTACTGGTTTTAAAGACAATATAAATACATCCGAAATTCGCTTGCTTACGAGAATTGCTTACAATGAAAAATTTGTTGAAGGAACATTTGATAGGTTAAGTTTAGGAACCCATTATCCTATTTTACAAGTTCAATACACGTTAGGAATTAAAAATTTTTTCAACAGTGATTACAATTATCAAAAACTAAATGTGAATGTAAATGATAGAATACGAATAAATCCGATTGGATATTTTGATTATGTTTTAGAATACGGAAAAGTATGGGGAAAATTGCCTTATCCGTTACTGGAATTACACGGAGGAAATGAAACCTATATCTATGATGTGTTTGCATACAATAGCATGAACTATTACGAATTTGTGAGCGATGAATATGCTTCAGCAACCATCTCTCATCATTTTGATGGTTTCTTTTTAAACAAAATTCCCTTGATGCGAAAATTCAAATGGCGAGAAGTAGTTGGTGCAAAAGCCTTAATTGGTAGGGTACATAATGAGAATAGAGATGTGTTGATTTTTCCAGATCATTTGTCTGATTTGCATCGTGAACCTTATTACGAAGTGTCGGCAGGAATTGAAAATATTTTTAAAATTTTCAGAATAGATGGCGTGTGGCGTTTGTCTTATCTCGATAATCCAAGAGCCATTCCTTTTACTATTAAAGGTTCGTTGCAGTTTGCGTTTTAGGAGCCTCACCCCTCAATCCCCTCTCCAAAAGAGAGGGGGAGATACTCAAGAAATAAAATTTTTACACTTCTTCTTTTTTCTTTGCGATACTTTGCGAAATAAATTTAACAACTACACAACTTCTGCAACTGTAAAGGTGCTTCCTCCAATAAAAACTAAATCATTTTTTCGTGCATTTTTTTGTGCAGCTTTCAATGCGTTTTCAACTGAAGAAAATACATCTCCTTTCAATTCAACTGCCTTTGCTTGAGTGGCTAATTCATTGGCATCTAAAGCTCTTGGAATATTTGCTTTGCAAAAATAGTAAGTAGCATTTTGGGGTAACATATTTAAAATAGTAGAAACATCTTTATCATTAACAACACCAATTACAAAATGCAAATGTTCGTGTGGCGTTTTATTTAATTGATTCAATACTTCTTTTATTCCAGCTTCGTTATGTCCCGTATCGGCTATTGTTAAAGGATTTTGAGAGAGTATTTGCCAACGACCAAGCAATCCTGTCTTTGTAATTACATTTTTTATTCCATCACGAATATTTTTTTCAGTCAATTGAAATCCTTTTTTATTCAATATTTCTGAAGCACAAATAATTGTTGGAATATTTTTTTGTTGATACAACCCAAGCAATTCCGATTCTATATTTTTATAAAATGGATGTCCTTGCTTTTCAATATCCATAGTCAATAGCAATTGTTCTGATTTTTTTTGTTCAACATTTTTTGCTTTGTAATTTTCATCTGCAAAAATGATTGGAGCATTTTTTTCTTTTGCTTTTTGAATAAAAATATTTTTAATTTCTTCTCGTGTCTCACCTATAATTACAGGAATATTTTTTTTAATTATTCCAGCTTTTTCTGTTGCAATTTTTTCGAGTGTATTACCAAGCAATGCCATGTGGTCAAAACTGATATTGGTAATGATAGAAAGTTCTGGCGTTATAACATTAGTAGAATCAAGCCTTCCGCCAAGTCCAACTTCTACAACTGCAATATCAATTTTTTGATTTGCAAAATAATCAAATGCTAAACCAACTGTCATTTCAAAAAAAGAAGGTTGTATTTTTTCAAAATCATTTTTGTATTCTGAAACAAAATCTACAACATATTCTTGTGAAATCATTTCGCCATTTATTTTTATTCGTTCTCTAAAATCTTTTAAATGTGGCGATGTGTAAAGACCAACTTTATATCCAGCACTTTGCAATACCGAAGCCAGTAAATGAGAAGTAGAGCCTTTGCCATTGGTTCCAGCTATGTGTATGGATTTGAATTTATTTTCGGGATGATTTAATAATTCACAAATAGCAATGGTGTTGTTTAAATCAGCTTTGTAGGCGGCTGTTCCAATGCGTTGAAACATTGGCAATTGGCTCAATAAATAATCAAGTGTTTGTTGGTAGTCCATAATTTAGATGTAAGATTTAATATGTAAGATTTCAGTTTGGATTCTTAAGTCTTACATCTCCTATCTATCTTTTATTCTAATGTAAACACAAAGGTATAGGTTCCTCGTTGTTCAGTAATTCCGTCAGGGCTTGGATTAAATTTGGCTTCATAAGCTGCTTGTCGTGCTTTGGCAAATAAATTGGAACTTGTAGTTGTAGAGCCTCGCATACCAGCAGTTGCTTTTGTTACTTTGCCTGTTTCATCTACAATTATTTCAACCACCACAATTCCTTCTTCTTGTGTATCTGTCATACGAGCTGGCTTTTTAACCAACATTCTTCCTTTTAAATCGTAACCATTTTTTCCATTATATCCAGGTGTGTTATTTCCATGTCCTGTTCCATCGCCATCACCAACACCTTGTTTAGAGCCTGTTCCAGAACCACCTGAATTCCCATCGCCTTCTCCTTTTCCTGTGTGTTTGTTTTTATTTTTTAATGCGGCTAATGCGTTTAACAATTCTGAACTTGGCTTTTCTTCTTCAACAGTAGGTGTTTCAGTTTTATTTTCGGTTTTTACTTTCGGATTTTTCTTTACACTTACCGAAGTTTCTGTTTCATCAGTAACAAAGTTTGCCGATGTATTGTTTGCAGGGTGCGATGTTTCTTTTGGGCTTGTTGCAATATCATTGTCGTGTTGTCCCGAACCACCAGCATCAGTCTTTCCCAAGCCTTCCATTCCTAATCCAATTTCAATTTCGGGAACTGGTTTTATTTCAAATGGAGGAATAGGGGTAACAAAAACCATAAAAATAAAAAGCAAAAACAATAATACATGAAAGCCTATTGTTAAAGCCAAAGCGGCATATTTGTTTTTATTTTCAGCAGTAGCGTTCATTTTATTTGTTGGTTGCTTTTGTTGCTAATACCATTTTAACACCCAAGCCATAGCCTATTTGCATTACATCTGCCAAATCTTGCACGGTAAGCGAATTGTCAAATTTCAAAACAACAGTAGGCGATTGTGTTCGTGCTATTTCTATTTTCAATGCGTTTTCTAAATCGGTAAATGATATAGGTGTTTTATTAATAACGTATTGATGGTCGGCACTTACTTCAATGGTAATTTGTTGTTTTTGCATTTGCTCTGCCGATTTAGAATTGGGCAGTGTAAGTTTTATCACGCTTGGATTGGCAAGTGTTGATATAATAAGAAAGAACAACAATAAAAAAAACATGATATCGTTGAGCGATTCGGTGCTCACTTCAGCTCCTTCTTTATGTCTGCGTTTTAGTTTCATTTTAGCCTCCCCAACCCCTCCAAATGGAGGGGCTTTTGATAGTTAGTTTAATTTATATTTTTAATGTAACAAATCAATAAACTCTACTGATGCTGTTTCCATTTTATTAATGGTTTTATCGAGCATTGCATTTAGAATATAATAACCAACAAAGGCTAAAAGTCCTACCACTAAACCCGATGCACTTGTTATCATTTTTTGATACAAACCTGTAGAAATTACACCAATACTAATATTGTCAGTCAATGATATATCATAAAATATTTTGATAACTCCGGCAATTGTACCAATGAAACCAAATATTGGAGCAATACGACCTATTAAACTTAATATACTTAAGTTTTTTTCTAAACGATTAATTTCTAATTTTCCAACGCTTTCCATTGCTTCTTCAATTTCTTTTATTGGTTTGCCAATGCGTGCAATTCCTTTTTCTACCATACGAGCAGCTGGAGCTGTGGTGTTTTTGCACAATGCTTTTGCAGCATCCATGTTTCCGTTGTGAACGTAATCTTTTATGTTATTCATAAAATTTTTATCCATTTTCGATGCTTTGTTAATGGTTATTAAGCGCTCGAAAAAGAAATAAATGGTGAGTACCGATAGTAAGCCAATTGGAATCATGATGTAGCCACCTTTTACAATTAAATCCAATAGCGATAATGTATCTTGTTTTGGTGGTGCTATTGGCAAAGGCATTGCGGCTACTTGTGTTACAGCGGCTTTTGCGGTATCTACTACTTGTGTTGCAGCGGTTGTTCCTGCATTTACAATTTGTAATAAAATGGAGTTTAACATATTGTTTGAGTTTAACGTGTAATTAAATTGAGTTTTAATTAGGTTGCTAAATTAACGGATACACTTGCTGTTTTATTGTGCTTTGCATCAACTTATAAACACGGAGTTGTTTATTAATGACTGTTTTTAGCATCTATTCTCACTAATATAAATTGGGTTTTAGAAAGGGAACTCTTTGGAGTTCTAAAAATAATATTCGTAACTGTTTTTAACATTTTTTATTTTTAAATTGTAATTAATTTTAAGTAGGTTTGTTCTGCTTAAAAATAATTTAGTAAAAAATTATAACTCAATTTGATATGAATAAAAAACTACGCACACTAAAATATTGCACGAGACTTGGTTTGCTTTTGTTTGCAATTCTTGTTTCTGTGGAAACAACTCAAGCTCAATCCATACAGCGACAAAGTGTGGCAAGCGCAGGCACTTATATGATGGCTGATGGAATAATGGTTCAACAAACTGTTGGACAACCTTACTCAACTGTTGGATTTTATAGTGATGAATTAAGCGTTCATCCTGGGTATCAACAATCTTTAACTATGGGCATTGATGTAATTGATGCTCCTTTGGATATGCACTTGAGTTTGTTTCCTAATCCAACTTCTAATTCGGTAACAATAGAATGTTCCGATGTTATTAACGATGCAGTTTTACAGATAGTTGATATGAGTGGTAAACTTATAATGAGTGAAAAAATTGCTGCATTAAAAACATATCAAATAGATTGTCAAACATGGAATAATGGCTTCTATATGATTTCAATTATCGATTCAAAAAACAACAGACACACCTCCAAATTAATAATAACTAAATAACAACAAACATGAAGAATTATTTTTTTAAATCAACCATTGTATTACTATCGCTCGGCTTTATGTTGAGCAAAAATGCAATGGCGCAATCGAGCATAACAATAGATGCTTCACAAGTATTTTCAACTTTCAAATTCTTGGATAGCCAAGGCAATCAAGATAAAAATTATTCAGGAATTTATTCTGGTGCTTATAGTTTGGGCTACAGATATACTGGCGAAAAAGGTTTTATGTTTCGCGGAAGTGCAGGTATGCGTAAAGCTGGTTCCACATTGGTATATGATGCTATGAATTATACTTGGAATTTGCAATATTTAGATGTTAAATTAGGTATTGGTTGGGCATTTGGAAAAGGAAGAACAAAACCTTATTTATCAGCTTCGCCTTATTATGCTTTTTTGTTAAAAGCAACTCAAGTGATAAACAACGAAAATTTTAATGTTTTAAACTCTAAATCAATAAGCAGTTCTGATTATGGTGTTTTCATCACACCTGGCGTTCAATTTAAAGCATCGGATGCAATTACCATTTACGGAGAATTAAATTATATGCTTGGACTTCAAAATTTAGAAAAAGACAGTGGAGAAAAATCATATAACCGTGCTTATTCAGCTACTTTGGGAGTAGCATTCACTATTACAAAAAAAGATAAACAAGAAAAAAAATAACACCAATTAAAAACAGAACATCATGAAAAAATTTAACAAAATATGTATAGCACTATTGTTAGTTCTTACAAGTCAATTTGTTTCGGCTCAAACACATCCACAAATTGGCGATTTGAAAGGAATTAATTATCAAGCAGTAGCTATTGATGAAAACGGAAAACAAATTGTGGGAATGGATATAAATGGAAAACCACTATACAACAAAACAATTGGTGTACGTTTTTCTATTTTAAAAGGAAGCGTTGGAGTTATTGAATACCAAGAAACGCAAACAGCTTTAACAGATAAGTACGGTTTGTTTTCATTGGTTATTGGAATGGGAACACAAACAGGAACTGGATTGTATTCAACATTAATGACAATTCCTTGGATAGATGCTGACCAGTGGTTGCAAGTTGAATTATCGACTAAAAATGATGGAAATTATAAAATAGTAAGTAGCCAACAATTTATGACCGTTCCTTATTCTTTTTATACAAACGATATTGCTGATGATGCAATTACTACTTATAAAATCAAAGATTCCGCAATTATTAATCAAGATGTTCAAACAAGTGCAATTGACTCTCGTACCATTTTAGATTCAACTATCTTGAATCAAGATATTAGTACAGGTGCAGTAGATACTCGTACTATTCTTGACAACACAATATTAAATGAAGACATTAGCACAGGTGCAGTTGATACTCGTACTATACTTGACAATACAATATTAAACCAAGATATAAGCGATGGGGCAGTAGATACTCGTACTATTCTTGACAACACAATATTAAACCAAGATATAAGCGATGGAGCAGTAGATACTCGTACTATTCTCGACAACACAATATTAAATCAAGATATAAGCGATGGAGCAATAGATACTCGTACTATTTTAGATGGCACTATTTTAAACCAAGATATTGCAAATAGTACTATTGATTTAACAACTAAAGTAACAGGCATATTACCAGTGCCTAATGGTGGTACGGGAGTTTCCTCTTCAACAAATGGTGGCATTTTGCTTGGTGGTGGAACCAATCCTATACAAGCATTACCACAAGCAATTAACGGACAAATTCCAGTTGGAGTTACTGGCGGAAATCCAGTTTTAGATACCTTGCATGCAGGAATTGGAATTGTTATAACCAATACAGCAGGAAAAATTACCATTTCATCAGGTGTTGCTGGTGTAAACAGTGTAACAGCTCCAAATGTTAGCCCTGGAACTGTTGCTACTGGAACCACTTGGACTTCTGGTCCACTTACATTAACTGGTGTAGTTTTAGGAAATATTATTGTAGGCTCTATTAATGGCGATTTAAAAGGTTGTATGATGACTTGTTATGTATCTGGTAACAACCAAATAAGAGTAGCAATATTTAATGGAACAGGTGCTCCTGTTAATTTTAATGCAAACGGAGGAATTTATACTTTAAAAGTTTTAGTAGTACAGTAATACATAAATCATCTTTCATAAAAAATCCCTTAAAGAAAAAGTTTAAGGGATTTTTTACTTTTAGGTACTATTTTGCTTTCATTTTTCTAAAACAGCAGTTAGATTTTGGTTTGTTATATAATACATTTGCTTTTTGGTTAATTATAAAATTAGCTTAGAAGTCCCGTAGCGACTATCTATTGGTAATAAATGGAATCTATATAAAAAAACAAGTCCCGTAGGGACAAAATATTGGTAGAAACAACGAATAAAACAATTTGTAAGTCCCGTAGGGACGATATTTACCAATGAACTCAATGCTTTCTTAATTTCGTCC
>JAYTXX010000083.1:0-13218 GCA_043742725.1 Bacteroidota bacterium
CGCATTGTTGCAACAATATTGGAAAACAATCAAACTCCAGAAGGAATAAAAGTACCAAAAGCATTGATTTCATATTGTGGTTTCGATTTGATAAATTAAAAAAACATGAAAAAAATAAATTTCAATACAATTTTTGTAACCTTTGGATTGGCTTTGTTCATAACACTTTCAGCGTGTAGCAGTTCCACAAAATATACAGAGGACATAAAAATGTTGGATAGTATGTCTGTTTTAGTTGGGAGCGCAACTGCAAAATTCAAAACACTTGATACAGTTCAAATTCATCAACGCATAGAAGAATTAAAAAGCAATTTAAGTTTTATTGAAAAAAATAATAGAGATACAATAAAAAGAGAAACAGCTTTTTTGCTTTCTGATTATGGCTTGTTGCGTGACCCGCTGATTGAAATAAACAAAAGAGCAAATGAACTTTCGGAAGAATTGGAAGAGTCGCAAGAACAAATTGAAAACTTAGTTCACGATTTGAAAAATGGAAAAGTAGATGAAACAAAAGCAAATGATTTTGTTCAAGATGAGCGTATTGCCGCACAAAAAGCAATAGAAAATGTGGAAATAATTACTGAAATTACGAAACAAAAAATGGATGTGTTTGAAAAATGTAGTCCTAAAATTGATGAATTGATAACAAAAATAAAATCGAAAACACCAGTAGTTGTGCATTAATTTTATTCTTCTACAAATTCAAATCGAGGAATTGTTTTTTCTTCTACAACAATATTTTCAGTAAACATTTTGAGAGGACGTACCCATAAATTTTCTCCTTCGGTTTGATACAAAGCCTTGTAAACAACTAATTTTTCTAATGTTTCGCTGTGTTGTGCAATGCCAATTACTTCGTACATTTTTCCTTTGTAGTGTTTGTATTTTCCATTTTTCAAATTCATTTTAGTCGATAAAAGGATTGTTTACTTTTTCAAAACCAATAGAAGTAATTTGTCCGTGACCACTATATACTTTATAGTCATCTCCCAACGGAAATAATTTTGTTTTAATACTATTCATCAACGTTTCAAAATTTCCGCCAGGCAAATCTGTTCTGCCAATACTTGTGTAAAACAAAACATCACCAGCAATCATAAATTTTTGTTCAACATTGTAAAACGTAATGCTTCCAGGTGAATGACCAGGTGTGAAAACAATTTCTAAAGTAGAATTTCCAAATTGAATTTTATCGCCTTCGGCTAAATAATTTTTTGCTTCTGGAGAAGGCTCTGCAATTAAGTTATACATAATTGCTGTAGGTGTGTATGCATCAAATACTTTGATTTCGTCTTTGTGAAATTCGGGTAAAAGATTGTACATTTTTGCAACAAATCCATTTCCAAAAATATGATCGAGGTGGCAATGCGTGTTTAATAATTTTACAGGACGAAGTTTGTTTTGCTCAATAAAATTAGCCAATTCAGCTCTTTCAGTATTGTCGTAACAACCAGGATCAATGATAACACATTCGTTTGTTTCATCATAAAGTATATAAGTATTTTCTTGAAACGGACCAAATGTAAAACTTTGTATAGAAATCATTTTTATAATTTTTTTATCGCCATCAAAAGTAGTAAAATAAGCCTAAAAACAGTTTGTAATTGGTTATGCAATTTAGTACTTTAGCATTCTAATTTTTGATAGCTGTGGGCAATTTCATTTTTTTTATTTCTAAAAAAATAAAATTTTCTTTTCTTTTCTTGAGCATTGTTTTTATAAACAATGTTTCAAATGCCCAATTTTATAGCGGTTCCCAAATGGATTTTGGAAAAAATAGAGTGAAGTATGAAAACTTTTTTTGGACATATTATACTTATGATAGATATGATGTTTATTTCTACGAAGAAGGAAGAGAGCTTGCCAACTATGTTTCCAAAGCCGCAAAGAAGCAGATTGTTGATGTAGAAAAACTTTTTGATTACACGTTTGATGAAAAAATTCAATTTATTGTTTACAACAAACAATCTGATTTTAAACAAAGCAACATAGGGCTTTCAACGGAAGAACAATACAACACAGGTGGAGTTACACGCATTGTTGGTTCTAAAATAATTCTTTACTACGAAGGCGATCACAATAAATTAGATGCCCAAATTCGTTCGGGAATTGCACAAGTATTGCTTGATCAAATGATGTATGGTGGTAATGTGCGCGAAATGCTAAAAAATAGCACGCTCTTAAATTTGCCTGAATGGTTTTCAAAAGGGTTGACTTCTTATGTTGGAACCGACTGGAATTCTGATATTGATAACAGAGTGAAAGATGGAATACTTTCTGGAAAGTACAAAAACATAAATCGTTTAGAAGGTGAAGATGCTGTGTATGCAGGGCATGCACTTTGGAAACACATTGCTGATAATTATGGCGAATCGGTTATTTCCAATATTTTGTATATGACCAAAGTGAGCCGAAATATTGATAATTCAGCACTTTTTGTTTTAGGAATTTCTATAAAAAATTTATGGAAAGAATCTTTTAATTCATACCTAAATAAATATTCGGATAGAGACAATACAAAAACATTACCTCAACAAAGTTCGATTGTAGCAAAGCCAAAATCAACGCGTGTTTATGGGCAATTGAAAGTGAGTGCGAATGGAAATAATGTGATTTATACAACCAATGAATTTGGACAATATAAAATTTGGTTGTACGATGTTCAGCAAAATAAAACCAAACGAATTAAAAAATCAGGACAAAAAATAAATAGAATTAACGACTATTCATTTCCTTTGCTGGCTTGGCATCCGAGCGGAAAGTTTTTTTCGTACATCATTGAACGAAAAGGAATTTTGGTGATGACAACTTACGAGTTGGAAACAAAAGAAAAAACAGAACGCAATATTTTTGGTTTTGAAAAAATATTGGATTACTCCTACAACGATGATGGAAAGCGCTTTGTAATGTCGGGAGTACAAAAAGGACAAACAGATATTTTTGTTTTTACAGCTTCGTCAAATGCTTACGACCAAATTACAAAAGATATTTATGATGATTTAACACCACGTTTTGTGCACAATTCAAAAGAAATTGTGTTTGCATCCAATCGTCCTGATGATACTATTTCTTTTGATAATAAATACAAACTACAAGATATTCAACCGCACAAAGATTTATTTGTATTCAACAATGTTACAAAATCAAAAGTGCTAAAGCGCATTACCAATACGCCTACTATTGATGAAACGTATCCTGCCGATTTTGATAGCACACACATTTCGTATTTGAGTGATTTGAATGGAATTCGTAATCGTTATGTTGCGCAGTTCGATAGTGCTATTGCTTATGTTGATACTGTTGCTCATTACAAAACAGTGGTTACAACTTTTCCAATCACAAATTATTCGAGAAATATTATTGAACAAAATATAAATACAAAAGCAAATAAATTTTCGGAAATTATTTTTGAAAATGGAATTTACAAAATGTACACTGCGCCATTACAAGGCACTATAGCTCTTTCTCCTATTAATTTAAAAAATACTTCCTACCGAGATTATAAAAATAAAATTGAAAAAAAGCAACAAGCAAATTCAGAATTAAATTATAAAAAAATAGAAGAAACGCCAACATTACAAAATGTTCAAACGATTGTGAATACAACAACACCAAAGGATTCAACAGAAATAGATATTAATAATTATACGTTTGAAAACGAACAAAAGAAAGTAGAAAAAAAATCAATAGAGCCCAAAACAGTTGTCAGTATTGGTGATACAACAAATACGACTACAATAGTTCAAAATAAAAATGCGGAATTTGTACTTAGCAAACAATTTAATTACAACACAAATTATTCTGTTGACTATGTTGTTTCTCAATTAGACAATTCGTTTTTAAACACATCATATCAAAAATTTACTGGCGGTGGAAGTCCAATTTATTTGAATCCAGGAATAAATGCATTTATAAAAATTGGGTTAAGTGATTTGTTTGAAGATTACAGAATTACTGGCGGAGTGCGTTTTGCAGGAGATTTGAATAGCAATGAATTTTTCTTGAGTTTTGAAAATAGAATGAGAAACATTGACAAACAATTTGTTCTTCATCGTCAAGCAATGTTAACTATTGGAGATAATAATTCGTTGGTAAAAATACAAACCTATGGTGCTCGTTATATTTTAAAATACCCATTTAATGAGGTTGCAAGTTTGCGCGGTTCATTGAATTATCGTTTTGATAAAACAATTTATCTTTCAACAAGTGATGCAAATTTAAAACGACCAGATAAAAATGAAAATTGGGGAAGCGTTAAGTTGGAATATGTTTTTGATAATACAATTAAAAAAGGTTTGAATTTATACAATGGTGTTCGTGCAAAATTATTTGGTGAATATTACAGACAAATAGAAAAGGATAAAACTGATTTTTTTGTTCTTGGTTTTGATGCTCGTTACTACAAAAAAATTCATCGCGATTTGATTTGGGCAAACCGACTTGCAGGAAGTACATCGTTCGGAAATCAAAAATTAATTTATTATATGGGTGGCGTGGACAACTGGTTTAATCCACGTTTCGACAACACAACCAATATTGCAACCAATCAAAATTATGGCTATCAAACATTGGCAACAAACATGCGCGGCTTTTTTCAAAACGCAAGAAATGGAAATAATTTTGTGGTGTTGAATAGTGAACTTCGTTTTCCAATTTTTAAATATTTATATAAACGACCAATACGTTCCGATTTTATTCAAAACTTTCAAATCATTGGATTTACTGATGTTGGATCAGCTTGGACAGGAACAAATCCTTACGATGATAAAAGCTCATTGAACACAACAGTAATTGCAACACCTGGAAGTCCCCTTGAAATAACACTTTATTCGCAACACAACCCATTGGTTGGCGGTTTTGGAGCAGGAGTGAGAACTCGTTTGTTTGGTTATTTTATTCGATTGGATAGAGCTTGGGGAATGCAAGACGGAATACTTATGAAGCCAATTACCTATTTATCATTGAGTCTTGATTTTTAATTTTTATAAGGCTTGAAAAAAACATTTTCAAATATGACACTAATAATAATTTTACTTTGTATTGGCTTATTTGCTGGTATTTTGAGTGGTATGGTTGGTGTTGGTGGAGGAATAATAATTGTTCCTGCATTGGTTTATTTTTTAAGTATGAATCAACATCAAGCGCAAGGAACCTCATTGGCTGTATTGCTTTTGCCTGTTGGTATTTTAGCGGTTTACAATTATTACAAAGTATGTTATGTTGATGTAAAATCCACATTGATAATTGCAATTACATTTGTAATTGGTGGCTACATTGGTTCTAAAATAAGCATTGGTTTAGACCAAACAATTGTGAAAAAAATATTTGGAGCATTCTTGATTTTAGTAGCATTGAAAATGATTTTTGGTAAATGATATGCAAGAACTAAAACAAAAAATTAAATCACTTTCCAAAAATTATTTGTCTGAAATAATTGAAATTAGAAGACATTTACATGCGCATCCCGAATTATCTTTTCAAGAATTTAATACATCTAATTATATTGCATCAAAATTAAAAGAATACACTATTCCATTTACGCAAGGTATTGTAAAAACAGGTATTGTAGCATTGATTGAAGGAAAAAATGCAACAAAAAAAACAATTGCATTGCGTGCTGATTTAGATGGATTGCCAATTACAGAAATAACGGATTGCGAATATAAATCACAAAATAGTGGAGTGATGCATGCTTGTGGACACGATGTGCATAGCGCATCATTATTGGGTGTTGCGAAAATTTTAAATGAATTAAAAACAGAATTTGAAGGAACTGTAAAATTAATTTTTCAACCAGGCGAAGAAAAATTACCTGGTGGAGCATCGTTGATGATAAAAGAAGGAGTGCTTGAAAATCCAAAGCCACAAAGTATTTTGGCGCAACATGTTTTTCCAAGTATGGAAGTTGGAAAAGTTGGTTTTAGAAAAGGAATGTACATGGCAAGCACCGATGAAATTTATATTACTGTAAAAGGTAAAGGCGGACATGCAGCAATGCCAAAGGATTACAACAATCCCTTGTTAATTGCTTCGCAAATTTTATTGGAATTAAATAATGCATTTATGCAAGAAGAACAAAAAATTCCAACTGTTTTAGCATTTGGAAAAATAGCGGGAAATGGCGCTACAAATGTAATTCCTGATGAAGTAAAAATTGAAGGAACTTTTCGTACAATGAATGAAAAGTGGAGAGATGAAGCACATTTGAAAATGAAACAAGTTGCAGAAGATATTGCAAAAAAAATGAATGGTGTGTGTGAATTTAGAATTGATAAAGGTTATCCATTTTTAGTAAATGATGAAACAATAACTGCAAATGCAAAAACTGCTGCTGAAGAATATTTAGGAAAAGAAAATGTGGAAGAGCTGCCAATGCGAATGACAGCTGAAGATTTTTCTTTTTATTCACAACAAATACCTGCTTGTTTTTATAGATTAGGAACAGGAAATAAATCAAAAGGAATAACAAGTGGTGTTCATACTTCTACTTTTGATATTGACGAAAGTGCTTTGGAAATTGGTGTTGGACTAATGACTTGGTTAGCGTTGAACGAACTCAAAAAATAATTTTTAACTTTTTAAAAATTTTATTACACAATCAAAAAATAATTTTGGTTGTTCTGCATGTATCCAATGCCCAGCATTTTCAATAGTTGTAAGTGTGCTGTTCGGAAATAAATTTTTTATTAAATCAATATCATTTTCTGAAATATAATTTGATTTTTCACCTTTTATAAATAATGTTGGCACATTGCAAATTTTATCAAGAGGTGTTGCTTCGCCAATGTTTTCGATTTGTTCAGTAATTGTTTTTAAATTAAATCGCCAAGCTAATTCTTCATTTTCTTTCCAATAAATATTTTTTAAAAGAAATTGTTTAGTGCCATAATCAGAAATATATTTTGAAAGAATTTCTTCTGCTTCTTTTCGTGTTTTTACCAAACTAAAATCTACTGCATTTAAACCATCAAGCACAGCTTGATGATGCAATGGATACTGTTTTGGCGACATATCTACAACTATTAATTTATCTAATGTTTCGGGATGTTCAATGGCATATTGCATGGCTGTTTTTCCACCCATTGAATGACCAATTAAAATTACATTTTGTAAATGATTATCTAAAATAAGTTCGTGCAAATCATCACTCATTACTTTGTAATTCCACTCATCACTATGTGGAGAAAGTCCGTGATTACGCTCATCTACAGCATATACTTCAAAGTTATTTTCTCCAAATTGTTTGGCAAGCGAATTCCAATTATCACTTTGTCCAAACAAACCATGCAGAATAATTAATGGTTGCCCTTGTCCATATTTTCTGAAATATAATTTCATAAAAGCGAAAGTTGTCTTCTGTAAAGTTGAATGGTGTTTTCTAAACCAAAATAAAGTGCATCGGAAATTAATGCATGACCAATAGAAACTTCTAATAAATTGGGAATATTTTTACTAAAAAAATGTAAATTTTGTAAACTTAAATCGTGTCCAGCATTAATTCCTAAATTTAATTCAATAGCTTTTTTTCCTGCATCAATAAAAGGTTTTATAGCTTGTTCTTTATTTAAAAAATAATTTTTTGCATAACTTTCCGTGTATAATTCTATTCTGTCTGTTCCTGTTTCTTTTGCACCTTCAATCATTTTTATATCTGCATCAACAAAAATAGAAGTGCGAATATTTGCTTGTTTAAAAACCGAAATAATTTCTTTTAAATAATTTTTATTTTTGATTGTATCCCAACCATGATCGGAGGTTAATTGTCCTGTTGAATCGGGTACTAATGTTACTTGTGTAGGTTTTACATTTAAAACCAAATCAATAAATTTTTTTTCATTTGGATTTCCTTCAATGTTTAATTCTGTTGTTAAAACAGATTTTAAATCATATACATCTTTATATCTAATGTGGCGTTCATCTGGTCGTGGGTGCACTGTTATTCCTTGTGCTCCAAAGCGTTCGCAATCCAATGCAATTTTTATTAAATCGGGAGTATTTCCTCCACGTGCATTTCTTAATGTTGCAATTTTATTAATATTTACACTTAATTTTGTTGCCATAATTATTTTCAAATAAAGTGTAAAGCTAAAAAATTAGTAAGTTTGTATTGTAAGTTTCTGTTTAAATTAAATGTTTAATGAAGGAAGAAACAGAAATTTTAAAAGAAAAAAATGTTAGCAATAGATTTAATAACAGATGAAATACCTCCTTTGAAATTGACCGATACAGGTTTGATGGCAATTAATTGGATGGACGAATTTAAGGTTTCGCAATTGCCAATTGTAACTAAAAAAGAGTATTTGGGAATTTTGTCGGATACTGATATTTTGGATTATAACATTACAGATGAAGAAATTGGAAAATCAAAATTATCCTTGCTTCGTCCATTTGTATTTGAAAATCAACATATCTACGAAATAATAAAACTTTTTTCGAGTATGAAATTATCGATAATGCCTGTGTTGGATGAAAATCAAAATTATATTGGATTAATTCCTCTAACAACATTGTTGCATCAGTTTTCTACACTTGCTGCAACCAACGAACCTGGCGGTATTATTGTTTTGGAAATGAATATTCACGATTACTCATTGACACAAATTGCGCAAATTGTGGAAGGCAACGATGGTAAAATTTTGAGTTGTTATTTGAACTCTCATCCTGATTCTACAAAAATTGAAGTAACGCTAAAAATCAATAAAGAAGACCTTTCGGCAATTATGCAAACTTTTTATAGATACAACTATACTGTGAAAGCATCGTTTCATCAAAGCGAGTTTAAAGATGATATGAAAAATCGTTTCGATTCATTTATGAATTACATTAATATATAATGAAAGTAGCTATTTACGGACGTTCCAGCAATGATAATACTTCGGAATACATTCAAATTTTGTTTCATAAATTGAATGAACACAAAACCGAAATTTTGGTTTACGAACCATTTCTAAAATACATCAAACAAAAAATTGAACTTGTTGGAAATATAAAAACATTCAATTCGTTTGTTGATTTGAATGGTAATGTTGATTGTATGTTAAGCCTTGGTGGTGATGGAACTTTTTTGGAAACACTTTCATTTATTCGTAATTCGGGAATTCCTGTGTTGGGTATAAATACTGGTCGTTTAGGATTTTTGGCAACTGTTGCAAAATTGGAAATAAAGGAAGCAATAGAATTGTTGATTCAAAAAAAATTCAAAGTAGAAAAACGAACAATGCTTGCGGTGAGCAATCCTAAAAATGTTTTTGGAGAAATAAATTATGGCTTAAATGAATTGACGATTTTCAAAAAAGATACTTCTTCAATGATTACAATTCAAACTTACATAAATGGTGATTATTTGAATTCCTATTTTGCAGATGGATTAATTATAGCTACACCTACTGGTTCTACTGCTTATTCGTTGAGTTGTGGCGGACCTTTGGTGATGCCAAGTTCTCAAAATTTTATTATTACACCTATTGCTCCACACAATTTGAATGTTCGCCCTTTGATAATTTCTGATGATAGTGTAATTACAATAAAAGTGGAAGGCAGAACAAAATACTTTCGTGCAACACTTGATTCGAGAAGCGAAGTGCTTGAAACTTCGGTGGAGCTTACACTTAAAAAAGCTGATTTTTATGCCAATTTAATTCAGCTTGAAAATCAAAATTTTTTCAATACTATTCGCAACAAATTGCTTTGGGGAATTGATAAGAGGAATTAATATTTCTGTAATATTGGGTTTCTCCAAAATGATGTATTGAGAAACCTTTTTGCTGTTGGCTACTTCTTTTTTCCTTTATTTAATTGCTTTGTTTTTTTTCCTTCGGGTAAATAATTGTCCTTTGAAACTACTTTTTCACCAGTCTTTATTTCCAACGCTTTCCTTGCGTCACCTGCAATTCGTCCACCTTGTTTTGCTGCAACTTTGTTCTGAATAAATCCTTTTGGATTTTTCGTCTTAACAATTGCAGTTGTAGAAGCTTCACCAAGCATTGAAAAAATTAATTCCAAATCGGTCATGTGGTCTCTAAGGTTTTGGCTTTTCAGTCCTTTTACTTTTTTATATTCGGAAGGTGTCAAGCCGAAAGTTGCTTTTGAAATTTCTGCAGTAAGGATTGCATATTCCTTATGCTCCTTCACTCCTCTGTTTTTCCATTCCTCTGTCAACTCCTCACGTATTGCAATGCTACGCATACGTTTTTCAATCCAGTCGTCTGGATAGCCTTTGAGTTTATATAGTTCTCTTGTCCGTTGTGTTGCTAATTCTGGGTTTTCAATTTCATCTAATCTGTCTGAACCAACTTGTGCTAACCAAAGTTTAAAAGGTTCCGCTTTCGGTGAAGGAATGGATTGAATTATGCGCAAAAGTCCTTTTGCATTGGCACAACCCATTCGTTGCTTACCCCCAGCAGTTTCTACCCAAAGGGTGGGTACAAATTGTACCCACCCTTTGGCAAGCTCTTCATCACGCTGACGCATACGTTTTATATATTGTTTAGGGTCTTTGCTATCTGTTAAAACTAAAATAACATCTTCCACTACGAAATACCATTTTTCGTCAGCATCATTCCAAACGGTTCTGATTTGTTTGCTTTCAAATAATTTAATATTGCTCATACGGCAAATTTAATAATAAAATGTAGTCTTTTTACTTTGGCTTTCTATTAAGGAATACCGAAATAATCAAACCAATACCTACAATTACATCCACAATATTCCAAACTTCTCTACCCAACGAAATCATTTATTACTTCTGAAATAAAAGAAGAAACAATAGAATTTAAAGAAGAAATAGTAATTGAAAGTAGAATAGAAAACGAAATAGCTTACAATTAAACTAAACAACAAACAATAAAAAAAGTCTCGCACATTTTGCGGGACTTTTTTTATGTTTAAACTCGTATGTGTTTTTTTCATAAGCATAGCTTACATTTTACTTTTGCAACCGAAGCCCTACAACACGACCTAACGCTTCAGCTTCGCTCGTGCGGGGGTATTGAATTTTTCCAAAGTGATGTATGGAGAAACCTTTTGTGTGATTGGTTTTTTCTTTTGTCTTGAAACAAAAGAAACAAAAATTCAAGAAAAGGTCATCGGCTAACGCACAGGCTGGCAAGCCCCCGCAACCTTTTCTGGCTTACGCGCCTGTGGTAATAAAGAGTTGTGCAAAAAATAGAATTGTTTTTATTTTAAAGAACTATAATTACTCCCTTAAACTGAAATAATATTTATATACATTTACAAATAAAATAAATGTTAGTGGCAAAAGTGCAAACCGAACTTAACCGAACCGAATGAACAAAATTATTTTAATATTTACAGTTATTGTTATGACAACAAGTTGCCATAACGAAGAATTAGAGAAACTAAAAATAGAAAATGCAGTTTTAAAAACTGAACTTGATAGCTTAAAAACAGTATTCAAGAAAGAAGAAGAAAGGAAAAAACTCTTTGGAGAATATGTAAATACTGGGAAAGGTTTTTATAAATCATTTGATTTTAAAGGTGAATCATCTGTCGTTATTACAGACGGTATCTTCGGAATGCCATTTGCAACAAGTTATGTAAAAGACGGACAACTACTTCGTATGCGAACAGACAAAAGTGATTTAATGCTTACAATTAAAGACAGTAAAACATTAATAGGTGAAGGTTTTTCAGATGGTACATATATAAAAGCAGAATAAGGAGAATCCAAAAATCCTTTTGCCTTTATGGTGGCAAATTTAAAGGATGTTCTTGTAATTTTAAATTCATCGACTCGATAAAAAACAAATTAAATGAAATCAATACATCCGTTTGAATCATTTGTTCCGAAAGGAGCGACAAAACTTATTATCGGGACAATTCCTCCTCCAAGGTTTTGTAAGACACCCCAAGAACTTCGCAAGGAAGATGTTAATTTCTATTATGGAAGTGAGAACAATAATTTTTGGCATTTAATACAAGAAATATTTAATAAAGACTTTCAATACAAAAATTCAAATTTAGCTATAGAACAAAGAAAAAATATTTTAAAGCATTTATCTATAGGAATGACCGACATAGTTTCTGAATGTATTCATAGCAACAATTCTGCATCAGACAAGCATTTGAAAATAATAAAATATACAGACTTGGCTAAACTATTAGTAGACAATGAAAATATAGACACCCTTATTTATACAAGTGAGTTTGTTAAAACACAAATTAATAAGCTATTCAAAACTTACCATACCATTGATAATAGCAATAAGAAAACACATACAATTAAAATAGAAGCTAAAATATATGAAGTGAAAATTTTATATTCCCCATCTCCACAAGCATTAAGGAATATGGGAAAAGATGGTGTAGATAAAAGAAAGAAACAATATCACGAATTTCTATTTAAAAAATAAAAGCAATCTTAATTCAAAAGAAATGAAAACAATATTTTTAATCATAAGTTTATTTTTTGCTACTAATATAACATTTGCCCAAAATAAGAAAGGTATGTCTGTAGAAAGTTATATATATAATAATGATAATTTGAAAAACATCCAATATGAAAGGGTAAAGGACGTTGGATTTGATAAAGAGTATGGGAAATATTTCAGAACAGAGTATCACTTTTATAATGCAGACGATTCACAAGCTTTAGTAATAGCAATACTAAATTACAAATTGGTAAACAAAATTGAAATTTACATATTTCCATATTTAAATGATACAAGGGTTAGCGATATGATGCAATACTATGTTTTATACCCAGAAAAATTTACGGGGTTAAATTACAAGGAGCAATCAGACAAAACAACTTTGAATAATGACGGAAGTGAAAAACTTAACCTTTCTGTTTCATATATTTCAACAAAAAAAGAACACCTTATCATTCATCAAATTAATTCTAAGTTATATAATTTACATTACCTAATAGAATAAAAAGGTTATTGTGTGCGAACATTGTGGACGTATTTTGGTGGATGCGAAATGTTAACTGAAAACCCCGTAGCCGCACGTGTCGCCTTTGGCAACTATAGCAAAGCGTCCTGCTTAAAATGACAAGATGCCACAGAATATTTGTTACGTGTGAAGGCACTCGCGACAACAGAGTAAACTCACTCATCACTCATAATTTTTTTTCTCTGCGCCTCTGCGGTAAAAAAAGTTCTCGATACATTTTTCTGAAAAAGAAAAACACTCGAACAGACCACGCACTCAAAATTCATCACTCATAATTTTTTTCTCTGCGTTCTCTGCGCCTCT